>DASSJF010000058.1:0-15000 GCA_035691305.1 bacterium | reverse complement strand
CGAGACGCGAGCGCGAGCGGAAGGTCACACTTCCGCGAAGTGGTTCAGCCCACGCTGCCAAGAAAAGCCGCGACGTGAGATCCTGGTGCGCCCGTACCGCAAACCGACACAGGTAGGCAGGCACAAACGTGCCAAGGCGCGCGAGATAACCCTGGTCAAGGAACTCGGCAATCTAGCCCCGTAACCTCGGAACAAGGGGTGCCTCGGTAGGGTGACTCCGTACAGGGGAAGCCCGAAGAGGTCGCAGGGAATCGGCTCAAGCGACTGTTTAACAAAAACACATGTCTCTGCTAAGCCGCAAGGCGACGTATAGGGGCTGACACCTGCCCAGTGCCGGAAGGTTAAAGGGAGAGGTTAGCCGCAAGGCAAAGCCTTGAACTGAAGCCCCGGTGAACGGCGGCCGTAACTATAAACCGGACCGTTGTAGTTACGATACCAAAATCCGGCTATATGCTGGAAAGCCTGAGTATCCCACACTACCGGCGGTCAATTTGTCGGTGACAATGTGTTGGGTGCAGGTAATCAGCAGGGAAGGCCAGACGAGAGGTCTGGAACCCTCAGAGACTGTACGCCGGACTCCGGAAATTGCGGAGATGATACAGTCCGACCTGCGTGGCGACACGCAGAGCGGGTAACCAATCCCGCCGCCCGGAACGACGGGTCGCAACAGATGAACGGTCCTAAGGTTCCACGCGAGCCTCGCCGGCGGGTGACCGCCGGTCGCAATCCGGCTGTATGCTGGAAAACCTGAGAATCCCACGCTACCAGTGATCGCTGGTGACAATGCGATGGGTGCAGGCGATCAGCAGGGAAGGCCAGACGCGAATGTCTGGAACCCTCAGAGACTGTACGCCGGACTCTCTAAGCGATTAGAGATGAAGATACAGTCCGGGCCCTTAGGCGACTAAGGGAGGTCATCAGAAATGATGGCCCGCCTGGCGATCCGCCAGGTCAGTAGATCGCGGAAGCGATCGAAGTAACAGGCCCGAGCGAAATTCCTTGTCGGGTAAGTTCCGACCTGCACGAATGGTGTAACGACTTGAGCGCTGTCTCGACCAGGGACTCGGCGAAGTTGTGGTGTGGGTGAAGACACCCACTACCCGCAGCTGGACGGAAAGACCCCGTGGAGCTTTACTGTATCCTGTCATTGGATGTGGTTCTGTCATGTAGAGGATAGGTGGGAGGCTGCGAAGCCGGGGCGCTAGCTTCGGTGGAGCCAACCTTGGAATACCACCCTTGATTGAATTACGTCCTAACCGGCGATCTCATCGATTGTCGGAACAGTGGCAGGTGGGCAGTTTGACTGGGGCGGTCGCCTCCTAAACGGTAACGGAGGCGCCCCAAGGTCCCCTCAGCACGGTTGGAAACCGTGCGGCGAGTGTAAGGGCATAAGGGGGCTTGACTGTGAGGCCAACAAGCCGAGCAGGGACGAAAGTCGGGCCTAGTGATCCTACGGCGGCAAGTGGAAGCGCCGTGGCTTAACGGATAAAAGCTACCCCGGGGATAACAGGCTGATCTCCCCCAAGAGTCCACATCGACGGGGAGGTTTGGCACCTCGATGTCGGCTCATCGCATCCTGGGGGTGTAGTAGCTCCCAAGGGTTGGGCTGTTCGCCCATTAAAGCGGTACGTGAGCTGGGTTCAGAACGTCGTGAGACAGTAAGTGACCGCTGCTGTCTATAAATCCGGCTATATGCTGGAAAGCCTGGGGAATCCCACGCTACCGGTGGTTGTGATATAGTGATGTCTAGACTCACCGGTGACAATGCGATGGGTGCAGGCAATCAGCAGGGAAGGCCAGACCAGCAACTCGGCCACTATGTGGCGGGGTTCGTCGACGGAGAAGGCAGCTTCCATCTCGCGGTTCAGAGAAACCCGAGCACGCGGTGGAAGTGGCAAGTGATTCCGGAGTTTCACGTCTCGCAGAACGACGGCAATCAGCATGTACTCGAGCTGATCCGCGTCAGGCTGGGATGTGGATACGTTAAACCGAATCACCGCTACTCCAACGATCGGACCTACGTGCTGGTGGTGCGAGACCGCAACGACCTGGCGACGAAGGTGGTGCCGTTCTTCCGCAAATACGGATTGCGGACCACCAAGCGGGCAGACTTCGAACGGTTTGCCCTGATCGTCGAGATGATGAAGGCCGGCAGGCACCTCAACCTGGAAGGGTTGAGAGAAATTCTGCGGATCGCCTTCAAGATGAACCAGGGCGGCATCAGGCGCAGGACCTCGCTGGACGAGATCCTCGCCGGTCTGGAACCCTCAGAGACTGTACGCCGGACCCTCACCGAGGTGAGGTAAAGATACAGTCCGAGCTCCTAGGCGACTAGGAGAGGCAGGCAGAAATGACCTGCCCCTCTTCGAGTAATCGGCGGAGGGAGTAACAATACTGTCGGTCCCTATCCACTGCGGGCGTAAGAGGCTTGAGGGGTGCTGCTCCTAGTACGAGAGGACCGGAGTGGACGCACCGCTGGTGTACCGGTTGTCCTGCCAAGGGCAAGCGCCGGGTAGCTATGTGCGGACGGGATAAGCGCTGAAAGCATCTAAGCGCGAAGCCCACCCCAAGATGAGGCCTCTCATCGGGTAACCGAGTAAGACCCCAGGAGGACTACCTGGTTGATAGGCCGGAGGTGTAAGGCCCGTGAGGGTTTGAGCCTACCGGTACTAATCGGTCGAGGGCTTGAAGGTATGAACTGTAGGGGTAGCTGTATGGAGCTTGCACCGTGGCTCGGAGTCGCAGGCAAGGGCTTCTAATGCACTGAGAAGCCTGGGATCCGAACGCACGAGCCATGGCGTAAATCTCGTGTCGGCCGGCCTCGGAACGGGCCGGCACGAAAATTGCGGAGGGCAGGCGCATCTGCGCGGCCGTCCGCGGTCAGGTTCCCGGTGGCGTCGCCGGAGGGGCCACACCCGTTCCCATTCCGAACACGGTCGTTAAGCCCTCCAGGGCCGATGGTACTGCGCCGGCACCGGCGTGGGAGAGTAGGTCGCTGCCGGGGTTATGTCGGTGAGGGGAAGGTCAATCCTTCCCCTCACCGCATCCCTTCGACGGTTCCGTCATGAGGTCGCAATCAGTCTGGTGCGCACGTCGCCAAGTAATCGATCGCTGCGCGGCATCGCCGCGGAGGTAGGGGTATGTCGATGATCCGCCCCCCGCTGGAGACGCTCTTGGACAAGGTCGACAACAAGTACGCGCTCGTCATCAGCGTCGCCAAGCGCGCGCGGCAGCTCAAGGAAGGTCAGCTGCCCATGGTCGATATTCCGAGCACGAATCCCGTCACGGTCGCGCTCGAGGAGATCGCCGCCGGCAAAGTGCGCGCCGAAAAGCCGACGGAGAACATCAAGGAAGACTAACGGCGGGTCGCGCTGCGCCGTGTAAGCAGCGGCGCGGGGCCGGTTGGATCGACAGGGTTCGGGCACGAGGCCCGAACCCTGTTTGCGTTTGTACGCCGTCTAGGCGACGGCGGAAGGGCCGGCCGGGGCTCAGGCCGTAAGAGACCCGATGCCGGAGTCCAGCACGCGCTCGTCGACGTGAAGGTGGCGGCACTCGATGATGTCTGGTCGGGGCTCAGGTTCATGTTCCACCTCGGGAATCGGCGCAGGTAGCGGAGGGAGCATCGTGGAGAGCGGCTGGCAGTTCCGGAAGGCGCTGGTCACAAGCCACCGCGGCATCGTCGCGGCGAAGCACCCGCTGGCGGCGCGCGCCGGCGTGGAGATGCTCACTCGGGGCGGCAACGCGGTCGACGCGGCGGTCGCGACCGCGTTTGCGATCGGCGTGATCGAGCCGTGGATGAGCGGGCTCGGCGGCGGAGGCTACATGGTCGTGGCGCGCCCGGCGGGGTCCTCCGGCGCCGCGGGCGCGGCCTCGGTCGTGGAGTTCGGCATGCGCGCGCCGCTGGCGGCCCACGCCGAGATGTTCGAGCTGGAAGAGGGCTATGATACGGAGTTGTTCGGCTGGCGCCTGGTCCGGGACCAGGCCAACATCCACGGTCCGCGGTCCGTCGCGGTTCCCGGCGTGCCGGCCGGCTTGTCCCTGGCGCTCACGCGGTTCGGCACGATGCCGCTCGCGACCGTGCTGCGGCCGGCGATCGCGCTTGCGCGCGACGGGTTCCCGGTGGAGTGGACCACGACGCTGCAGGTCGCGCAGGACGCGGCCACGCTCCGCAGGTACGACGCCGCCTCGGCGCTGTTCATGCCGGGCGGGCTGCCGATCGTGCCGGCCGCGACGCCGCGGCCGAAGCTGCTGACGCAGCCCGATCTCGCGCGCACGCTGGAAACCCTCGCGGCCGAGGGTCCCGACGCCTTCTACCGCGGCGCGGTCGCCGAGCGCATCGTCCGGGAGGTCCGCAGCCGCGGCGGGGTTCTCGACACCGAAGACTTCGCACGGTACGAGGCGCGGGTCGCCCCGGCGCTGGTGTCGCGCGCGCTCGGCTACGACGTGATGCTGTCGGGCGGCCCCAGCGGAGGTGCGACCCTCGCCGAGATCGCGGGCCTCATCGCCGGATCGTCGGTCGGCCGGCTCGGCCACAACACCGCGCCGTATCTGCACCTGCTGATCGAGGCGACGCGCGCCGCATTCGAGGACCGGCTGCGCCTCCTGTCCGACGAAGGCGGATGGGATGTGGTGACGAGCGATGCCCACATCTCGACGCGCCGCGGGACGATCGGCGGGCGCGCCGCCGCCCCGGCTGCGGCGGGCGCCGATCCTACCAGCACCACGCATCTCTGCGCGGCCGACGCGTCCGGCACGATGGTCTCGTTGACACAGACGCTCCTGTCCCGGTTTGGGTCGCGCGTGCTCGTCCCCGGCGCGGGCGTGCTCCTCAACAACGGGATGATGTGGTTCAACCCCGAGCCCGGCCACCGGAACTCCGCGGCGCCGGGCCGCCGGCCGCTGGCCAACATGACGCCGGCCGTCGTGGGCGTCGAAGGCCGCCCGGTGTTCGCCGTCGGCGCGTCGGGAGGACGGCGCATCATCGACGCGGTGCTGCAGTTGATCCTGAACCACATGGACTTTCGGATGGACGCGCAGGGCGCGATCGACGCGCCGCGCATCGACGCGAGCATGGAGGAGGTTGTCGTGGACGCGCGCATCCCGGCGGCGGTGCGCGACGACCTGGCGCGGCGGGGTCATCGCGTCGCGGCGGTGGAGGAATCGATGGCGCCGCGATTCTTCGCGAGCCCGGTCGCGGTCGCCCGCGACCCGTCGACGGGAGCGCTGACGGGCGGCGCCGACCCGTACCATCCCGCGGCGGCCGTGGGAGCGTAGCCCGGCCGCGCGGGGCTCACGCCCGGTCCCGGCTCCGCGAACCGCGCCGCGCGGCGCGCATCACCGCCGCGAGCGACTGTTTGTGGGTGAACATGTCCTTCCACGGATCCGGCCCGTCCAGCCGCCGCGCGTAGTTGCCGAGGTTGAACGCCGCGGGGTCGAGTGACGGCGAGACCTCGGACCAATCCAGCGGCATCGAGATCGGGGCCTTCGGCCGCCGCCGCACCGAGAACGGCGCGACGACCGTCTGTGCGAATCCGTTCCGAAACGGATCGAGGTAGACCCGCCCGCGCCGCGCGCGCACGCGGGCGGCCACGGTCAGCTCCTTTGGGTGCGCCTCGGCGACGATGCGCGAGAACGCTTCGGCGAACGCGAGCACCGCGCCGTTGTCCGGCCCGGGCCGGAGCGGGATGAAGATGTGCATCCCGCGGCTTCCGGACGTCTTCGGGAACGATCTCAGCCCCAGCGCATCGAGCCGTTGTCTCATCAGCAGCGCCGCGCGGGCGGCGTCCGAAAATTGGCCCGACGTCGGATCGATGTCGAAACAGAGCCAGTCGGGCTTGTGCGGCGTCCGCCGGCGGCTGAGCCACATGTGCACGGAGATGCAGCCGAGGTTCACCAGCGCCATCTGCGTTTCGACCCTTCCGCCCACGACATAGTGCGTGATTCCGGTGCCGTCGCGCACCGGCTGGACGGGCGTGCTCGGGGGAAGGTCTTTCGGCGCCTCGCGCTGATAGAAACACGGTCCCCGCATGCCGTCGGGACAGCGCTCGAGGGTCAGCAGCCGGTCCTCGACGTACGGCCGGAGGCGCGGGAAGATGTCCCGATAATACTCGGCGAGCGCGCCCTTCGTGTAGTCCTCGTCCGGCCAGAACACCTTGTCGGGATGGCTGATCGTCACCGAGCGCGCGCCGCCGCGGCCGCCCGGAGGCGGCGCGCGGCGGCCTCCGGACTTCCGGGTCACGGCACGGGCTCCGGCAACGTGACTTGGCGCGCCTTCTTGTCGTCGCGCAATCCGAGATACGAGGGTTGGCGAAGTTTGCGATCCGCCGTAAGCTCTTCGTAGGCGATTTCCGCTACGAGCCGGGGTGCGAGGTAGGTCGCGTCACGGTCGCGTGGAGGGTTCACGAAGGGCGGCGTGGGCCGGACGAGCGGCTGGAACTTTCTGTGGAGGTCGGCCAGGGTGCGGGCCGTAAAGCCGGTGCCGACTTTGCCGACGTACAGCAGGTCTCCCTTGCCGTCGCGGGCGCCGAGCAGCAGCGCGCCGAATTTCTCCCGGGCGCCCCGCGGCGGCGTGTACCCGCCGATGACGAATTCGTCTTCCTGCCGTACCTTGACCTTGAGCCACTTATTGGACCGGCCCTCGACATACGGGGCGCTCGAGTCCTTGGCGATGACGCCTTCGAACCCGTGCGCCTTCGCATCCCGATAGGCCACGAGCCCGTTGGCGGCCATCCGGCGCGCGCGGTACACAGTTCCCTTCCCGCCCGCCACGGTTTCGAGCGCGGCGCGGCGGACCGGCAGCGGCTCGCCGCGGTAATCCCGGCCGTCTTGATAGAGACAGTCGAAGACGGCGTACGACCGGCGGACGTGACCCTGCTGAAGCAGCTGAAAACGCGAGACGCCGTGCCGGTCGAAAGCGATCACCTCACCGTCGAGCAGCAGCGTACGCGCCGGCAGGCCTCGCACCGCCTGCGCCACATCGTCGAACGCGGCCGTCCGGTCGTTGCCGTTCCTCGACAGGAGGCGGACGCGGCTGCCCTCCTTGTACGCGAGAATCCGGTAGCCGTCGTACTTTTCCTCGTAGACCCAACCCGGACGGTCGAATGGATCGCGCACGAGCGTCGCGAGCATCGGCCGGACGCGGAATGGAATGCGATCGGAGCGGGCGGCGCGGTTTCCAGTCCGCCTCGGCCGTCTCGTGGTCACAGCGCGAGTCACGCCCGCGCCGAAGGAGCCTTCGCGCGCCGGCGCGGCGACGCCGGCCGAGGATTGGTGGCGGACGCCGCCGTCTCACGGCGCTTGATGAGCAGCCAGGATTGACCGGAGCGCCCGCCTCCGAGCCCCGTGCGCACGAGCACCCACTGGCCGTGAAGCCGCCGGCCGTCGAGCGTGAATCGGAGCTCACCGCGGCGCAGCGCCGCAGCGACGTTGGGATCGTCGGGGGTCCAGAAGCCCTCGTCCCAGACGACGACGGTGCCGGCGCCGTACTCGCCTTCGGGGATCCGGCCTTCGAACGTCCGGTACTCCAACGGGTGATCTTCGACCCGCACGGCGAGGCGTCGCGTGCCGGGAACGGCCGACGGCCCCTTCGGAACGGCCCACGAGAGCAGCACGCCCCTCCACTCGAGACGGAAGTCGAAGTGCAGCGTACGTGCGTGGTGCTTGTGGATAACATAATGGAGGCGCGCCGCCGCCGTGCGCCCCGTGCCGCGCCCGGAACCCGCGCCGCCGGACGGTTCCGGCGTCGCCGCAAAGTGACGTTTGCGCCGGTACTCCGAGAGATTCACGCGCGTGCGCCGATTATCCACGGCTTGTCCACAAGAACGATCGTTCCGGATTGTCCCCGTATTCATCATGTGCTATTGTCTCGCTTGCCGGCGAGCGCGGCACGTGGGTGAGAGTGAGGTAGCTCTTCGGAGCCAACCCGGCTTAACCCGTGCGGCCTCGCCGGTGTTCATTTTTTGCCTCGCCTCGCCCACACCATCACTGAAACGCACCACATTGTACCGCCCGCGGCCTCAGCCGGCGAGATGCTCGAAGAAGTTCATCACCGCTCGGATGCCTTTGTGGAAGTGCTCGAGGTCCAGGCTCTCGTCGGGGCTGTGGGCGTTCGCGTCGGGCAGCGCCCATCCGGTGACGACGACCGGCAGCCCGAGGCGGCCGGCGAACTCCGAGACGATCGGGACCGACCCGCCCGTCCTGATGAAGACGGTTTCGCGACCGAACGCCTCGGTGAGCGCGCGCTTCGCCGCGGCGATCGCCGGCGACTGGGGGGAGATGACGACCGGCGGCGCGCCGTGGCGGGTCTGCACGTTCACCCGCACGCCCTTCGGCGCAATCGCGCGCACGTGCGACGCGAACAGGCCGGAGATTTCGTCGGGGCGCTGGGCGGCGACGAGGCGCATGCTGATCTTCGCCGAGGCGCGGGATGGAATGACGGTCTTGGAGCCGGCGCCCGTGAAGCCGCCCGGCATGCCGTGGATCTCGAGCGTAGGCCGCGACCACATGCGCTCGAGGGCGCTGTAGCCGGGCTCGCCGGTCAGCGCGGGCGAGCCGACCTCGTTCCGGAGGAACGCCGCCTCGTCGAACGGCAGGCGCTCCCAGCCCGACTTTTCCTCGGCGGGCGGCGGCACCACCCGATCGTAGAAACCGGGAATGAGAATCCGGCCGTCTTTGTCCTTCAAGCCCGTGAGGATCTCCGCAAGCGCCTGGAACGGATTCGGCGCCACGCCGCCATAGCTCCCCGAGTGCAGATCCCGCGCGGGCCCGGTCACTTCGATCTCGGCGCCCACGATGCCGCGAAGCCCAAGCGTGATCGCGGGAATGCCCGGTGCGAACATGCCGGAATCCAGCACGAGGCACGCGTCGGCCCCGAGGCGGTCGGCGTGTTCGCGAACGTACGCCTCGATGCCGGCGCCGCCGGATTCTTCCTCGCCTTCGATGAGCAGCTTGATGTTGATCGGCAGCCGGCCGGCCGTCTGCAGATACGCCCTGGCCGCGCCGATGAGCGTAAGGACCTGGCCCTTGTCGTCGGTGGCGCCGCGGGCGAACAGCCGCCCGCCGCGCACCGCCGGCTGGAACGGCGGCGACGTCCAGAGATCGACGGGATCGACCGGCTGTACGTCGTAGTGGCCGTAGCCGAGGAGGGTGGGGCGCCCCGGCGCACCCATCCATTCCGCGTAGACGAGCGGATACCCGGCGGTCTCGATGAGCTCCACCACCGGCAGATCCATCGCGCGCAGGTACTCCGCGAGCCAGTGCGCCGCGCGACGGGTATCGTCGCGGTGCTCCGGCAGCGTGCTGATGCTGGGAATGCGGAGCAGATCGTTGAGTTCGGACTCGAAACGCGCACGGTGGACGTCGGCGAACTCGACCGGGCTGGGCATCGCGGCCTCCTGGCTTCTGCGAGGGACGAGACGGCCGCGTTTCGGCTTCCGCGCGGGACCGGAGCGCTCCTGTGGCCTATGTTATAATGCCTGCGTAGGCGCGGCGGCGTAGCTCAGTTGGTCAGAGCACGCGGTTCATACCCGCGGAGTCGGGGGTTCGAAGCCCTCCGCCGCCACCAAGAATTCCGCCGCACCGGACCGTGCCGCGCCGCGGGACGCGACCCCCTCCACGGGTTCCATCTCCCATTCAGAACTGCCGACGACACCACACCGCGCACGCTCCAGTCGCCTCAACGAGACAAGCCTTCGGTCCACGCTGGGCGATTGTCGCGTAATCGCAGGTCTCCATCCCAGACTGCGAGTGTTCGTCCGCTGGCGACGTCGTGAAGTTCGCAGTGCGCCATCCGCTCGCCGTGGAGGGGCCCGGTATGGTAGGCGACCTGTTTCCCCTGAGCATGGAACGTCCAACTGTAGAAGACCTGGGCGGTCGGGAACCGTCGGATAATCTTGCCCGTCCGCCAGACAATCAGGGTGCCGGCAACAGGGTAACTTACCGTCTCCACATGAAAGTCCGCCAGCCAACCCACGGTCCCGTCGGGGGCGATTCGCGCATCGCTGATGCCGACCTGCCCGCGCTCCTTCGAAATCGTGATCGTGCTCCCGTCGCGGAGGGTCAGTTGGGCAGTGCCCTCGGGCCCGGCCGATACGGCCACGACCTGGTCCTGGGCGTACGCACACAGAGGCACAACAGCGTTGATGAGCACCAGCGCCAGGAGCGTGCGCATTCGTATCAAGCCGGTGCGGCCCACGTTTCGGGTGCCGACGACCTCAGGCTAAGGCGATGCCGGCCCATGCGGTCGCGGCGGACGCGCGGGCCACTCGCTTGTGTCTCTTCATGTCGAACAGCCGTGCGTCGGCAACGTGCATCAGGATCTCCTGCGAGTCGCCGTCGGCCGGGCAGGAGGCGATGCCCCACGACACCGCGAGCCGGGTGTTCTCGGAGTCGTCACGCACGGGCACCGAGATGTCCGGCATTCGCTCCATCAGTTGATGGGCCTGCGACGCGGTGGTGTCGCGGAGCAGCAGGACGAACTCATCGCCGCCCCAACGGACCACCATGTCGTCGCTGCGGGTGCACCGTCTGAGCGCCTCGGCCACCCGGACGAGGACCACGTCGCCCGCCGCATGACCGAGCGCGTCGTTGACGGCCTTGAATCCGTCGAGGTCCAGCATGGCCATGGCCAGCGGCCGGCCGGTGCGGCGGCTGACATCTAACTCGGTGGCCGTCTCGTCCAGGAACGCCCGCCGGTTCTTCAGACCGGTGAGCGGGTCGGTGGCCGCCGAGGTGCGATGATGCTCGCACAGCCGGGCCACCTCACAGGCGCCCGCCAGGTACCCGGCCACCGTGGTGAGGTACTCGAGCTCGGCGGCAGCGAACGCGCCGGCGTCGCAGCGGAAGGCGCTCAGGACGCCGATGGCGCGCCCCTGCACGGCCAGCGGCGCGTAGATTGCGGAACGGACGCCATCGGCCCAGTCGAGGACTTCGGGCTCGGCATGCAGATCCGGCACGCACAAGGGCCGGCCGCTTTCCAGGACGGCCCACGGGAGGCCCGCCACCCTCGGGACTTTCCGTCCTCGAAAACTTCGCCCGTGGCCCGAGGCCCCGACGAAGGTCAACACGTCCGGGTTCTGCCCGTCGAGCACGCCGATCAGACAGGAATCGAAGCCGACCTCGGCGTCGAGCGCTTCGAGGGCGCGCTGGGCGAGGTCCGGGAGGCAGAGGAGCGCCGTGAGGTCGCCCGCCAGACGTGCGAGAAACGCCGCCGGCTTAGGCGCCATGGTCGGATGTATCATTGGCCCCGACCCCCCATTCCGTCCGCGTGCAGCAGGTCGCCGCTCTTGGTGCTCGCGGCAACCAAAGACAGCGCCGACTCGAGGGACCCGTTGGAATGGCCGTCACGAGACGCGGCGAGCGGGCCCGCGGCGTGCGGGCGCAGCGCGTCGCCGCGCTCCGCCAGTTCTTGCTCCAGCATCCGAAGAAACGCTTCGCCGACCTCGGGGTCGAAGTGGCGCCCCATTTCCGCGCGAACGTACTCACGGGCGCGCTCGACGGACCACGCACGGCGGTAGGGCCGGTCCTGCGTGAGCGCGTCCCAGACATCTACGATGGCGAAGATTCGCGCGGTCAGCGGGATTCGGTCGCCCTGCAGACCCCGAGGGTAGCCGGTCCCGTCGTATTTCTCGTGGTGGCAGTACGGAATGTCCAGGGCCGGACGCAGGTACGAAATCGGCGACAACAGATGGTACGCGTGCACGGGGTGAAGCTCCATCGCCGTCCTCTCGTCGGTCGTCAGCGGACCGGGCTTGAGGAGAATCGTATCCGATATCGCGATCTTGCCGATGTCGTGCAGGAGCGCGCCTCGCCGCAGGTGCACGAGATCGGTCTCCGGGATGTCGAGCTGTTTCGCCAGCCGCACCGTCATCTCACCGACGCGCTGCGTGTGTCCTTCGGTTTCCTTGTCCCGCAGCTCGAGGGCGCGGGCCCATCCCTCGAGGGTGGTGTCGTACGCCAGCATGAGGTCGTCGCGAGACCGCTGCACCGCCCAGAACTGACGGGCGTCGCTGATCGCGATCGCCGTCTGGCGCGCGAGCATGTCGAGAAACTCGAGTCCCTCGTCGTTGGGCGTCATGGTGCGCCGGTAGAGAACACACAGAACGCCGAGCAGCTGCCCCTTTGCGATCAACGGGACGGCGTAGGCGGCTTTGAACCGCTCGATGTGCCGGTACGGTGCGCTGATCAGCTGCAGGGCATCCGGCGCCGCGGCGAGATCCGGCACGCCGACACACCGACGCTCGAGGGCAGCCTGGCCGGCCAGTCCCTCTCCGAGCTTGAGGCGCACGTGCCGGGACGCGTTCGTCACAAAACCCTGCCCGGCGGTATATTCCAGGACCTGCTGGTGAGGGTCGAACAGCAGGACGGTGGCCGCGTCGGCGTGCAGCTGGGCTAGGGTCTTGGTCAGCACGACGCTGAGGCTCGCGCCGAGGTCGGAACTGCCCGTGATGACCTGATCGATCTCGTGCAGCGCCTGAAGCCGGGCCGAGCGGCGCGTCGCATCGTCGTACAGGCGGGCGTTCTCGAGGGCGCCGGCCAGCTGGTGGGCGTATGCCTGCAAGAACTCCACGCGGTCCTCGGCAAAGAACGCGGTGCGGTTCGAGTAGACGATGAGGGCCCCGACCGTGTTGGTGCGTCCGATCAACGGAAAGATACCCGCCGCCCGCAGACCCAGCTCGGCGGCGAGTTTCTCGGGAATCGCCGCGGCGGCGCCTGCGCCGAGATTCTGCACAACGGACTTGCCGGCCGCGAGCGGCGCGCGAATCGCCTCTCCGCCCGCGGAGCCGGCCCAATCGTCGATGAGGGAATCGAGGTGGGCCCCGCCCGCGTAGTGGGCCAGACGCACCGGCCGGCCGGTTTCGTCCAGGTTCGCGATCCAGGCGACCGTGGCGCCGAACACCTCGACGCACCGCCGCGCCGCTTCATCGGCGAGGCTCTTCAGATCCAGTGTCTCGGTCATGCGCTGGGCGCCCTCGTAGAGGCCGCGGACGTTGGCCAGTTCCTGCGCGACCTGCTGCGAGAGCTGCGTACGGTCGATCGCGTGGCTCGCGAGCTCCGCGAGCGCGGTGGCCAGGTCCGCGTCCCTTGCCGCGAACGGCCCGGTCCCGATCGCGCGGCGGCGTGCGATGGCCAGCGCGCCGATCACGCGCTCGCCTTCCCGCAACGGAACCGTGACGCACGGCCCCATCGTGGCGCCGTTCGGTGCGGAGCCCGCCGCCGCGGGAGCGGCCACGGCCAGGTCGGGGATGATCGAGGCGTTGGCCCGCTCGATCGCGGCGCCGACAATGCCGTCGCCGATCGGCGTGGTTGTCCCTATCGGCACTCCCCGGCCGACGCGAACGCATACCCGCTGGAACGTGCGGCCGTCCGGTTCGAGGAGCGTGAGTTCCGCGTAATCGCCGCGGAGGAGCGCCATCGTGCGCTCCGTAATGAGCGCGTAGAGTTCACTGAGGCGGGTGATCCGCCGCAGCGCCGCGCCCAGGCTGTGCAGGGCTTCCATGTCGCTGGCGTGCGCCCGCACCTCGTCAAGCAGCTGCAGCCGTTCCGCGACGGTGCCGACCTGATGGCCGACCGACTCGACGAGCCGGAGCTCCGGCGCGCGCCAGCGCCGCGGGCGTGCGGTCATGATCAGAAGGCCGCCGATCTGCCGGCCGTCGACGAGCAGGGGCCCCACGATCAACCCGCGAACCCCGGCGCGGCCGACCACCGGCCCGAGGCTCTCGGCCAGCGGTCCCGCGGCGGCTTCCAAGTTCTCCACGGCCTCGACGCGGTTCAGCTCGAGCCCCGCGGCCTGCGCGGTCGATATCACCGTCTCCATGCCCAGTCCGCGCGGCATGTTGCGGTTCACGAAACTGCCGGCCCCCAGCCAGACGCCGCCGGCGTCCCCCTCGAGCGCGGCCAGGGTACGGTTGAGCAGGGTGTTCAGGAACGTCGGCAGATCGGCGGCCCCCGCCGCGGCGGCGACGATTTCGTTGAGCGCCTCGACATGCGCCTGCGCCTGCTTGCGCTCCGTAATATCGACGATCGCGCCCTCGTAGTACGCGATGTGACCGGCCGCGTCGCGCGTCGCGCTGATGCTCGCCTGGACCCAGACCAGCGATCCATCGGACCGCTTCAGTTGGCTCTCAAAGTCCGTCACGGTCGCGTCGTGCTCGAGCTGAGTCCGCCAGTGCTCCCAGAGCTGCGGGTCGAGATAGAGGCTCGCCGCGTTGGCCGCGTCCAACGCATCGCGGCTCGGGTAGTCGAGGATGCGCAGAAACGCCGGGTTGACGTCGAGAATCTTTCCATCTTCCGCCGCGCGGTAGAGTCCGACCGGGACTTCCTCGAACAGGCCCCGGTACCGCTTGTAGAGCGCCGAGTTCTCGAGTGCGAGCGCCTCGCTCCGAAGCGTCCGCCCCGTGACGAGCAGGAGCAACGCCGCCAGGAGGCCGGTGAACGCCAGGGCCGACGCCAGCATGGCCCACAACTGCCAGGACTGCCGCGGGCCGAGGTAGTCGGATCGCGGAGAGCCCAGGATGCTCCACCGATGGCCTCCGATAGCGATGACGGAGCGCCACGAGGCGGCCCCCGCGGACGCGCCCGCGCCGGTCGAACTCCAGAGCAGGTCGTGTCCGAGACCGGTATCGTCGTACACCCGGAAGTCGATTCCGTGCAGCAGCGACGCGGAGAGCGCCACGTGGGCGAGATCGTCCATGTGCGCAACCATCGCGGCGTATCCGATAAGGTTCGCCCGGCGAAGGTCCACGGTCGACGCGGCCGATCCACGCGCATAGACCGGGAGGAACATGAGGATCTCGGACGTCCGGGCAGCGCCCCGGACCGCGGACGGCTGCGGCACCACCACCGGCATGCCCGTATCGCGAGCCTGTGCGAGCGCCGCCCGCTGATCCGGGTCCGAGGCGAGGTCGAGGCCGAGGGTCGACGCGCCGGCGCGGCCGGGCTCGACGAAGTAGACTGGGAAGTATTCGCCCCGCGCCGAAACGGGCAGATCCCGTCCCCCGGATG
>DASSJF010000057.1 GCA_035691305.1 bacterium | reverse complement strand
CGATCCGTGGGTGGGTTTCCATACGGCGCTCGGTTCGCCTCGAGACGAGTCGCGGAAAACTATCTCTACCGTCCCCCCTATTCGCCCGAAGTATATCAACTACTTGTGGGGCTGCTTCGGGGCCAACCGCGTGTTTTGCTGGATGCGGGATGCGGACCGGGGAAGATTACGCTCGGACTCCTCGACGGCCTGGATCGCAGCGATGCGGTCGACCCTTCGGCGGAGATGCTCCGCATCGCCCGATCCCTGCCGAACGCCGACAGTCCGAAAATCAATTGGATTCGGGCGCCGATAGAAGAAGCGCCACTCAATCCACCCTACGGCCTGATTGCGTGTGCGGCGAGCATCCATTGGATGGACTTGGATCGGACGCTCCCGCGGTTCGGTCGCGTCTTGAACCCCGGCGCGCACCTTGCGGTGGTCGACGGCGACTCGCCGGTCGATGCGCCGTGGGAACGTGACGAAGTCGCATTCATGACGAGCTTCCTGGAAAGGATCGGCGCGCGGCGCGCTGGTGAGTGGAAAACCGCGAAAGAGCTGCTGCGCGCGCCCCGGCTTGCGCACCCGGCATTCGAACCGGTGGGTTGCCGGGTCACCTCGCCGATCCCGGTGTCGCAAAGTATCGGGGACTACCTTCGCGGCCAGCACTCGCGCGCAACGTGGGCCGAAGACCACCTCGGCGCGGGCGCGACGGCCGAGTTTGACCTTGAGATGACCAAGCTGCTGAGGCCGTACGCGTCAAACGGAGTGCTGACGTTCGTCGTGCAGGCTCGCGTTGAATGGGGCCTGATTCGCGCCTGAGTTCGAGCCGCATTCCCAGGGAAGCCGTACCCCTGGGGTCGGCGGGGGCGGCGCAGAGGAGCGACGCCGCTGCGCCGGTGAACCAGCACGGCATGGCGCCGCGATACGAGCTGCTGCTCCGGGGCGGCACGGTGCTGGATCCCGCGCAGGGACTGCGCGCCGGTGCGGACGTGGCGTTTGCCAACGGATATGTCACTGCGGTGGAGCCCGGCCTCACACCCGGGGACGCGGCCGAGAGCGTCGACTGTTCAGGGTTGCTGGTCGCGCCGGGGATGATCGACCTGCACGTCCACGTCTTCTACGGCGTCAGCCACTACGGCATCGAGCCCGACCCGCACTGCGTCGCGAGGGGCGTGACGACGGCGGTGGACGCGGGCTCGGCGGGCGCCGACACGTTTCCGGGGTTCCGGAAGTACGTCATCGACGTGGCGGCGACGCGCCTGTTTGCGCGGCTCAACATCTCGTCGCTGGGCATGCTGAGCGCGGCGGTCGGCGAGCTCGACGACCTCCGCTACGCGAGCGTGCCGAAGGCGATCGCGACGATCGAGCAGCACCGCGATGTGATCCTCGGCGTCAAGGTGCGGCTGACGCGGAACCAGATCGTGGGCCGCGAGGCCGGGATGAAGCCGCTCTATCTGGCGCGCGAGGCGGCCGACGCGGTGCGCCTGCCGATCATGGTGCATCCCCAAGAGGCGTGGTGCGAGTCGCTCGACGACATCCTCGCGGTCATGCGCGCGGGCGACATGCTGACGCACTGCTTCCACGGCCTTTCGCACGGCATCCTGGACGAGCACGGGAAGATCCGGCGGTCGGTGCACGCGGCGATGGAGCGCGGTGTCGTCTTCGACGTCGGCCACGGCCGCGGCAGCTTCTCCTGGCGGGTCGCGGAGACGGCCCTCCGGCAGGGCGTGCAGCCGCAGACGATCTCGAGCGACCTTCACGCCTACAACGTGAACGGTCCCGCTTTCGACCTCGCCACCACGGTCAGCAAGTTCCTGCACCTCGGAATGTCGCTCGACGAGGCGCTGCGCAAGGTGACGGCGACACCCGCCCAAACGCTCGGGATGGCCGACCGGATCGGTACGCTGCGGGTAGGCGCCTGGGGCGACGCGGTGGTCTTCGAGCTACAGGACGGCGAGTTCCGGTTCGAAGACTCGCACGGCGACGTGCGGACGGGGCGCCGGCGTCTCGTGCCCAAGACCGTGGTGCGCGGCGGCCGGGTGTACCGCGAGACGCCGGAGGGTCACACCGCGCGCCACCATCATCACCACCATCGCGAGTAGGCCGCTCGTCTCACCTCACGCCGGGATGCTCGGCAGGCTCTCGCTCACCAGAATCCAGGACGTCGGGTAGCCCATCGCCCGCGCCGCCTCCACGTACTCGCGGTTCGACTGCGCGAGCGTCTCCCCGCGGGCGAGGCGGTAGAACTCGATCCAGCCCTTGAGCGCGAGCGCCCAGATCAGGTTCCAGAAGTCCGGGCCCGAGAAACGCCATCATCGCGATCGCGAAGATGAGGTAGGGGAACGCCTGCAGCAGTTCGACGATCCGGGCGCCGACCATGTCAATGCCGCCGCGGACGTGCGCGCCGGCCATGCCGAGCGCGGTCCCGGTTGCCGCGGAGAGGCCGACCGTGAGCAGGCCGACGAGCAGGCTGACGCGCGTGCCGTAGATCGTCCGCGAGAAGACGTTCCGGCCGAGGGCGTCGGTGCCGAACCAGTGCGCCGCCGACGGGGGCGCAAGCCGCGCGGCGAGGTCGGCGGCCGACGGGCTGTACGGGGCGATCGCCGGCGCGAGGAGCGCGCCGAGCACGTAGACGAGCACGATCGCGGCCGAGACGGCGCCGACGGACTCCGTGGCCAGGCCCACCGCGATGCGCCCGCCGGCGATCGGCCGAGTGCCGGGGCTAGAGGTAGTGTGAAACCTCGATCAGGTTCCCGTCGGGGTCTCGAAAGTAGAGCGACGACATCGCCCCGAGCGCCCCCTCTTGGGCCACGGGGCCCTGCACGACCGGCACGCCGCAGGCCGCCAGGTGTGCGAGCACGTCGGGCAGCGGCATCGCCGTAATGAGACAGAGGTCGCCGGATCCCGGCGTGGGACGCAGCGCCGTCGGCTCAAACTCGCGTCCGGCTTGGTGCAGATTGATCTTCTGGCGGCCGAACGCGAGCGCGCGGCGGCCGTCGTCGAACGTGACCGGCGTCATTCCGAGGACGCGCGCGTAGAACGCGCAGGTGGCCTCCACATCCCGCACCGTGAGGACGAGGTGATCGATGCGCTCGATCGACGGCGCGGACACCGCGCAATTACTCTTCGTCCATCCGAAACTCGGCGTGCAGCACGCGGACGGCTTTCTCCACATCGTCCGCCCGCACGACGCACGAGATCTTGATCTCGGACGTGGCGATCAGTTCGATGTTGATGCCGTGGCGGGCGAGCGCCCCGAACATTGTCGCCGCGACGCCGGGGTTGGTGATCATGCCGGCGCCCACGATGCTGACCATGGCGACGTCCTGATCGGAGATGATCTCGCGGGCGCCGATCGCGCCGGCGACGGAGCGGGCGGCCTCGATCGCGACCGCCATGTCCGAGCGCGCGACGGTGAACGAGATGTCCGCGCCCTGCGCCCGCGGCACGCTCTGGATGATCAGGTTCACGTTCACGTGGCGGTCGGCGATCGCGCGGAAGAGCGTGTGCGCGATGCCCGGCCGGTCCTGGAGGCCCGTCGCGGCGATCTTGGCCACGTTGCGGTCGTGCGTGACGGCCGTGACCAGCCGCCGGCGTTCCATCGCCCGATCCGTCACCACCGTTCCCCCCCGGTCGACGAACGTGCTGAGCACCTCGAGCGGCACGCGGTACTGCTTCGCCAGCTCCGCGGCGCGCGTCTGCAGAACGAGCGCGCCGGAGCTCGCCATCTCCAGCATTTCATCATACGAGATTTCGGCCAGCTTCCGCGCCCCGGGTACGACGCGCGGATCCGCGGTGAAGACGCCCTCGACGTCGGTGTAGATCCGGCAGATCTCCGCGCCGAGCACGGACGCGAGCGCGACCGCGGTGGTGTCCGACCCGCCGCGGCCGAGCGTCGTGATCTCGCCGTCGCCGGTGATGCCCTGGAAGCCCGCGACGATCACGATCCGGCCGGCCGCGAGCTCGCGGTCCACCCGGCGGCGATCGATGTCGTCGATCCGCGCCCGCAGGTGCACGGGCTCGGTGCGGATCAGCGCCTGCGCCCCGGTGAGCGACACCGCTTCTTGGCCGCGCGTGTGCAGCGCCATCGCGAGCAGGGCGATCGACACCTGCTCGCCGGTAGCGAGCAGCATATCCATCTCGCGGTCCGCGGGGCGGTCGGTAATCTGCCGCGCGAGGCCGATCAGGTCGTCGGTCGTGTCGCCGGGCGCGGAGACCACGACGACCACGTTGTGACCGGCTTCCCGGGTCGCGGCGACGCGGCCGGCGACGTGCTTGATCTTGTCGGGCGTCGCGACCGAGCTGCCGCCGAACTTTTGAACGACGAGGCTCACGACGCGGACTCCACCACCGTCCCGTCCGGGTCCACGTCGGCCTCGAGCGCGCGGCACGCCGTCCCC
Source organism: bacterium (assembly GCA_035691305.1). Lineage (NCBI taxonomy): Bacteria > bacterium. The sequence continues at coordinate 19,186 of DASSJF010000057.1, read as the reverse complement.
GAGGCTTCAAACGCCCGCCGCATCGCCTCCCCGATGCCCGCCGCGTCGCCGAACGCCACGACGGTCGGCCCGGAGCCGCTCAGCGCCACGCCGTGCGCCCCCGCCTCGCGCGCCGCGGCGAAGACGGCCTCGAGGCCGGGGACCAGTTTGGCGCGGTGGGGCTGGTGCAGGCGGTCGCGGGTCGCCTCGTCGAGCAGATCCGGGCGGCCCTCGGCGAGGGCGGCGACCAAGAGGGCGGTGCGCGTGACGTTGAAGACGGCGTCGCGAAACGGCACGCGCTCCGGCAGGAGCCGCCGGGCCTCGGCGGTCGACACCGCGAACTCGGGGATCGCGAGCACCGCGCGCAGCCGCTTCGGGAGGAGACGTATGTAGCGGATTTTCCCCGCCGCCGTGGTCACGCACGCGACCAGCCCGCCGAGGACGGCCGGGGCCACGTTGTCCGGATGGCCCTCCATCCCCGCGGCGAGGTCGATCAGCGCCTGCTCGTCGAGCGGCGTGTCGAGGAGCGCGTTGGCCGCGGCCGCGCCGCCGACGATCGCCGCAGCGCTGCTGCCGAGCCCGCGGGCGAGCGGAATGCGGTTGTGCTGCCGGAGGTGGAAGGCCTCAGGCAGGCGGCCCCGGTGCGTGCCCCGTGCGCGGACCGCGTCGACCACGGCCAGCGCCGCCCGGTACGCCAGGTGCGTGCCGTCCCGCGGCAGCGCCATCGCGCCCTCGCCCTCGATCTCGATGCGCGGCGCATCCGCGTCCTCCAGCGCGACGGTGTTGTGAAGGCGCAGGGCGAGGCCGAGCGCGTCGAAGCCGGGCCCGAGGTTGGACGTCGTCGCGGGCACGCGGACGCGGATCATGAGCCGGTCCCCGCTCGCGCGCGTTCGCGGCGGCCGGCCGCTTCCCGGGGATCGGTCATCGGCGTCCGCGAGACGATTCCCCCGCTCCCGAGAGCGCCGGTTCGCCGATGACGGCTTCGATCGCTTCGAACGTGGCCGGCACCGGCTCGGGCCGCCGTTCCGTGCGCAGCACCGCCTCCGGATCCTTGAGGCCGTGGCCGGTGAGGATGCAGACGATGGTGCTGCCCTCGGGGATCCGTCCTTCGCGCGACCGACGCAGCACGCCGGCGACCGACGCGGCGGAGGCCGGCTCGACGAAGGTGCCTTCTTCCCGCGCGAGCATCGTGCGCGCCGCCAGCAGTTCCTCATCGCTGACCGCCTCGAAGGCGCCTCCGGACTCCTCGACCGCCGCGACCGCGCTGTCCCAGGAAGCGGGCCGTCCGATCCGGATGGCGGACGCGATCGTCTCCGGCCGGTCGACCGGATGCCCGAGAACGAACGGCGCGGCCCCCGCGGCCTGGAAGCCCCACATCCTCGGCCGCGCCGTCACGATGTCGCGCGCGTGGTACTGCGCGAAGCCCTTCCAGTAGGCGCTGATGTTGCCGGCGTTGCCGACGGGGACCGCGAGCACGTCCGGGGCGCGCCCCAGCACGTCGCAGACCTCGAAGGCGCCGGTCTTCTGCCCCTCGATCCGGTACGGGTTGACGGAGTTGACCAGCGTAAGCCGCAGGCGCGGCGCGCCTTCGCGGACGAGGCGGAGCGCCTCGTCGAACGAGCCTTCGATCGGCACGAGCCGGGCGCCGTGGGCGAGCGCCTGGACGACCTTGCCGAGCGCGACCCCGCCGGCCGGGACCACGACGAAGCAGGCGATCCCGGCGCGCGACGCGTACGCGGCGGCGGAGGCCGCGGTGTTGCCGGTGCTCGCGCAGAGCACGCCGCGGCTGCCTTCCTCGACCGCCTTCGTGATGGCGAGCGTCATCCCGCGGTCCTTGAACGATCCGGTCGGGTTGACCCCTTCGTTCTTCAGGTAAATCGTCGCGCCCGGCACGTGGCGCTCGAGGCGCTCGGCGCGCAGGAGCGGCGTGTCGCCCTCACGCAGGGTAACGACCGGCGCGCCGTCCGTGACCGGCAGGAACTGCCGGTACTCCTCGATCACCCCGCGCCACAGGCGCCTACTCACCGTCCACCACGCGGATGACGTTGCGGACCGTGCCGACGACGTCGAGGGCTTGGATCCGCGCCAGGACCTTGCGCATCTGCGCCTCGCGCGCCGTGTGCGTGATCATGACGATGTCGGCGTCGGTGCCGCGGCTCTTCTGCGAGATCGCGGAGATGCTGACGCCCTCTTCGCCGAAGATCGTCGCGATACGCGCGAACACCCCCGGCCGGTCGGTGACCTGCATCAGGAGATAGAACGGCGTCTCGACCTCTTCCATCGGCCGAAGCGGCCGCGCGTCCAGCGATTCCCAGCCGACGCGGCCGTGCAGGCCCCGCCGGTGGTTGCGCGCCACGTCGATGAGATCCGCGACGACGGCGCTCGCCGTCGGAGCGCCGCCCGCCCCGCGTCCGACGATCATGACTTCGCCGGCCTGGTCCCCGCGGACGAAGACCGCGTTCAACTCGTTGCGAATCGCGGCGAGCGGGTGCGCGTGCGGGATGAACGCGGGGTGGACGTGGGCCTCGACGCGGCCGCCGTGCTCGCGCGCGATGGCGAGCAGTTTGAGCACGTAGCCGAGCTCCGCCGCGTATCGAATGTCCTGCGCGGAGACGCGGCTGATGCCCTCGCGGTAGACCGAGTCCGCGTGCACCGGCGTGTGGAACGCGATTGTCGCGAGGATGGCGAGCTTCGCCGCCGCGTCGTGCCCCTCCACGTCGTCGGTCGGATCCGCTTCCGCGAAGCCGCGGCGCTGGGCGTCGGCGAGCGCGTCGCCGAACTCCGAGCCGTCCTCCGCCATCCGCGTGAGGACGTAGTTGGTCGTGCCGTTGAGAATGCCGGTGACCTCCGCCACGCGGTTGGCCGCGAGCGACTCCTTGAGCATCTGGATCACCGGCACGCCCGCGCCGACGCTCGCCTCGAGGCGCAGGTCGACGCCCGCGCGGGCGGCGGCGGCAAAGAGTTCCGGGCCGTGCCGCGCGATCAGCTGCTTGTTCGCGGTAACGACGTGCTTGCCGTGCTCGATCGCGTCGAGCAGAAGCGTCCGCGCGGGCTCGAGCCCGCCCATGACCTCCACGATCACGTTGATGTCGTGGTGCGCGACGACGGCGGGCGCGTTGCCGGTCAGCACGCCCGGTTCGAACGCGACGCCGCGGGACCGCTCCACGTTCGCGACGGCAACGCGGCGCAGACGAAGCTGCGCGCCGGTGCGCCGCTCGATCTCGTCGCCGTTGGCCCGCAAGAGGCGCACCACCGCGCTGCCGACCGTCCCGCAGCCTAACAGGCCGACGTTCACGGGCACCGGCGGCGGTTCGCCTTCCCGCGCGATGAAGCTCACGACGCGGCCCTCACCGCGGCGCGCCTTTGGCGGCACCGATCCCGAGCGCTTCGAGACCCCGCCGCAGCGTCCGCCGCTCGTCCTCGGTGAGCGGCAGCGCGGGCGGCCGTGCCGTCGCGTGCGGGATCAGGCCCGCGATCACCATCGCTTCCTTGACGACGACGAACGCCGGCGCGTCTGCCGTGAACAGGCCCGGGATCGCGTTGAGGTGGCGGCGGCCCTGCTCCGCCGCGTCCGCGAGCCGTCCCTGGGTGACCGCGCGGTAGATCTCCACCAACGGATCCGGCGCGAAGTTGGCGGTGCCCGGGACCGTGCCGTCGCCGCCGAGCAGCAGCGTGTTGAGCAGGTGGTAGTCCATGCCGCAGAGCACGACGAAATCCGGCCGCGCCGGCCGCACGGTCGTGATGATTTCCTGGACGTGCGCGACGCTGTCGATGGTGTCTTTGATGCCGGCGATGTTGGCGTGGTCCCGGGCCAGCCGCAGCACGAGGCGGGGCGGGATGTTGCGGCCCGTCAGACCCGGGAAGTTGTAGATGTAGACCGGCAGGCGGGTCGCGATCGCGATCAGCCGGAAGTGCTCGTAGATCGAGCGGTCCGGCGGCACCCAATAATATGGTAGGACCACGGCGACCGCGTCCGCGCCGATCTGCTCCGCGTGCTCGGCGTAGGCGACGGCTTCCTCCGTGCCCGGCGCGCCGCAGCCCACGAGCACCGGAACCCGCCCCCGCGCGGTCCGGACCACCAGTTCCGCCATCGCGCGGCGCTCCTCGCGGGTCAGCGCGGTGAACTCGCCCGTCGTCCCGAGCGGGAACACGCCGTGCACGCCGCGGGCGATCAGCCACTCGACGTGGCGGACGTTGGCCGCTTCGTCGAGCCGGCCGCGCTCGTCGAACAGCGTGGGGATCGGCACGACGATCCCGGCCAGCCCCTTCGTCCCGCCGGCGGCGCGCTTGGCCTGCGCCGCCAGATAGTCGCGGATCAGCGTCCTCGCGTCCTCCGCCTGTTCATCCGGTACCAACAGGTCGCCCCACACGCCCGTCGCCTTCTCGAACACCACGCCGTATCCGGGCATCTGCCGCGAGCGGAGCGCCACGGGAATGCCGGCCTGTTCCAGGACGCCCTGGAGCATCAGCGCTTCGACCTCGTCTCCGGCGGTGTGGACCTTTTTCATGGGCGTGCCTCCCGCTTGAGCGTGAGCCACAGACGGTAGACCTCGTTGCGGCGGAGGCGGCTCGCCTCGACCGCCCGCCGCACCGCCTCGTGGGCGGAGCAGCCTTCGGCCGCGGCGCGCACCATCGTCTCGCGCGCCAGCGCGCGCGCCGCGTCGGCCGCGGCTCCGGTGTCCGCGGGGTCCGTGCCGCCCGACCCCGTTCCTTCGATGACAAGCGTGAATTCCCCACGCGGAGGATGCGCGGAAAAGTGCCGCACGGCTTCGGTGAGCGCCGCCCGGTACACCTCTTCGTGCACCTTCGTCAGTTCGCGCGCGACCGCGATCCGGCGGTCGCCCAGCGCTTCGAGCAGGTCGCCGAGCGTCTCACGGAGCCGGTGCGGCGCCTCGAAGAGCACGAGCGTGTGCGGGAGATTCCGCAGGGCGTCGAGCGCGCGCCGGCGCTCCGCGCCCCGGGTCGGGAGAAACCCCAAAAACGTGGCCGGTTCCGCCGGGAGGCCCGACGCGACGAGCGCGGCCAGCACGGCGCTCGGGCCGGGAATGGGCACGACGCGCACACCCGCGTCCGCCGCGGTCCGCACGAGGGCGGCGCCCGGATCGCTCAGGCCCGGCGTGCCCGCGTCCGAGACCAGCGCGATCGACTCGCCGCCGAGCAGCCGCCGCACGAGGACCGGCGCGCGCACCCGTTCGTTGTGCTCGCGGACGCTGACGAGGCGGGCCGGGATGCCGTGGTGCGACAGCAGCTTGCGGGTCCGGCGGGTGTCCTCCGCCGCGACGAGTGCCGCCTCCCGCAGCACGCGCAGCGCGCGGAGCGAGACGTCCTCGAGGTTGCCGATGGGGGTTGCGACGACGTAGAGCGTCCCTGGGCCGGACGTCACGGCCCCACTATATCACGCACCGTTCTTACCGCAGCGCGGACGCGACGCCGATCACCCCGACCAGGACCAGAAATCCGAGGACCGTGACTTCGAAGTGCCGGTCGGTGAGGCCGCGGACGGCGAGCACCCCGGCGGCGAATCCGGCGATCACGACCGGCGCCGTTCTCGCCGCGAGTCCCAGCGCCTCCGCCGTGACCCCGGCGCCGAGCGCGAGCAGCGCCACGCTCGTCACGGTGGCCAGAAAGATGTAGACGACCATGGTGCTGCGAAACCGGTCTTTCGCGTACCCGCGCGCCATGAGATAGAGCGCGACGGGAGGTCCGTTCAGGCTGGTGCTGGTGGAGAGGACACCGCTCAGGAATCCGACGGCCACGGTGTCGAGCATTCCGCCGGCGAAGCGGGGGCGGAACCGGGTCAGCATCAAGATCGCGAAGGCGGCGGTGACCGCGGCGATCGCCGCCTTGAGCACCCGCGGCGGGCCGAGGGCCAGCAGCGCGACGCCGAGCGGCATGCCGGCGAGGCTCGACAGGAACAGCGGGCGGACGACGCGCCACTCGACCTCCCGCCGGATCTCGCGGCGAACCACGAGCAGGCCGCTCGCGCAGATCCCGAGCAGCAGCGTGAGCACCACGACGAGACGCGGCGGGTAGATCAAGGCGAGCAGTGGCGTGCTGACCAGGTTGAACCCGAAGCCCGTCACCGCGGCGGCGGCCGCGGAGAGGCCGACGATGATCGCGATCGTGGTCAGCACGGAGAGGCCGGGCGGCTCAAGACCGCCGCTCGAGCTCCAGCAGGCCGGCTTCCTCGATCAGTTCCCGAAACTGCCTCGCCGCGTGCTCGTCCCAGGCGTCGCGGATCGGGCCGCGCACGAAGGTGGACCGGACGACTCCGCGTAATGCGAGGGCTTCCTTGACGGCCCGCTGGCCGCCGAGATGGATCTCAAACGCCACGAGCCGCGCGTACCGCGCCATAAGCTCGGCCGCCCGCTTTCGGTCGCCCGCGCGATAGGCGGTCAGGACACGGACGAAGACCTCCGGCAGCAGGCTGCTCGGCATCGTGCCGGCGGCGCCCTGATCGAGCTCCTCGAGAAAGACCACGCCCGCCGTGCCCCCGAAGAGGCCCCGGATCGCCTCCCCGCCGAGCCGCGCCACCGCCCCGATCTTCGCCGGCGCTCGGTTCGACTCGATCTTGAAGTAGCCGAGGCGCTCGATCGCGCGCGCGAGATCGGCGAGGAAGGCGGCGGGCATCGTGACGCCGCTCAGCGGATGGTCCTGGAGCATCAACGGCACCGTGGTCGCGTGTGAGAGCGCCTCGCAGTGGCGGCGCACGCCGTCGAGATCGGACAGCCAGCCACCGAAAAACGGCGGCAGGAACATCACCGCGTCCGCGCCGAGGTCCTGCGCCTCCCGCGCCAACCGCACGGCGCCGATGGTGCTCGGGTGGTTGCAGGTGACCACGACCGGGATCCGTCCCCGGAGGTGCCGCACCACCGTGCCGATCAGGGCCGTCCGCTCGGCGTCGAGGATCGTGTATCCTTCGCTCGCGTTGGCGAGCAGGACGAGGCCGTGGACGCCGGCCCGCAGCAGGAAGTCCACCGTCGCCCGCTGGCCGTCGTGGTCGAGGCCGCCCGATTCGTCAAAGATGGTGGGCACGATCGGATAGACTCCGTCCAACGCCCGCTCGTTCATCGCGGCCGAACTTCGTTGGCTCGCCGGGGTTTCCTGGGCAGGTTGCGCCCGGCGCCTCCCGAACGTAGAGGACGGCGCAGCACGCACGATGTTCGGCTCGCGTTCCGGGGGGAACTCCGAGTGTGGGCTTGGATCGTCGGACGCATGGGCGGGTTCGTGGCGATTCTCGCCGCCATTTCCGTCGTCACCTTCGCTCTGCTCGCCTTGATCCCAGGGGATCCCGCGACGGTCATGCTCGGCGCGGAAGCGTCGCGCCAGTCGATCGCGGCGCTCCACAAGGACCTGGGGCTCGACCGTCCGGTTCCCGTCCGCTTCGCGATCTGGATGCGGGACGCCGTCCGGGGCAACCTTGGCTACTCGATCTTCTCCCACCGGCCGGTGTCGGCCATGATCGGGGAGCGGCTCTCGACCACGCTCACACTGTGCCTGTTCGCGCTGGCGGTCGCGGTCGCGGTCGGCGTGCCGAGCGGGGTGCTGGGCGCCGTGCGGCAGAACAGCGCGGCCGACCAGGCGGTGCGCCTCTTTCAGTTGCTCGGCCTCTCCGTCCCGGACTTCTGGCTCGGCATCCTGCTGCTCCTGGTCTTCTCGGTGGAGCTGCGCCTCGTGCCGCTCGTCGGCTACAAGACCATCACCGAGTCCGCGGGAACCGCGCTGCGGTTCCTCGCGCTGCCGGCGCTGGCGCTCGGCATCGTGCAAGCCGCGAACCTCGCCCGGATGACCCGCGCGTACATGCTGGAGGTTCTGCGGCACGACTACGTGCGGACGGCCAGGGCGAAGGGACTCGCCGGGCGCCGGGTGATCTATCGCCACGCCCTGCGCAACGCGCTCCCGCCGGTCGTGACGGTCCTCGGCATTCAAGTGGGCGCGCTGCTCTCCGGCGTCGTGGTCGTGGAGACCGTGTTCGGCCTGCCGGGCGTCGGCCAGCTCGTCATCAGCGCGATTTTGACGCGGGACTATCCGCTGATTCAGGGCGTGATGCTGTACTCCGCGGTCATCTACGCGCTCGCGAACCTCGCGGTCGACCTCAGCTACGGGCTGATGGATCCCCGGGTCCGCGAGGCGGCATGACGGATGCGTCGACTCCTGCGCGCGGTCCGGCGCGCGCACCGCACCTGGGTCTCGGCCCTGGGGGCGCTGCTGCTGGCCGGGGCGGTGCTCGCGGCCCTCGCCGGTCCTCTTGCGGCGCCGGCGTCGCCGACCGCGATCGCGATCCAGGACCGGCTCCGGGCGCCGGACGCCGGGCATTGGTTCGGCACGGACCAGTTCGGCCGGGACGTGCTCGCGCGCGCGCTGTGGGGCAGCCGCTACAGCCTCGGCGCCTCGTTCACGGCCGTCCTGATCGCGACGGCGGCGGGGAGCCTGCTCGGGATCGTGAGCGCCTACGCGGGCGGTTGGACCGACCGGGTGATCATGCGGATCTGCGATGTCGTTCTTGCGTTTCCGGCGCTGCTGCTCGCGATCGGCGTCGCCGCGGTGCTCGGCGCCGGCATCAAGAGCATCGTGCTGGCGCTCGCCCTCGTCTACACGCCGCGCATCGCCCGCGTGATGCGCGGCGCCGCGCTGCCGGTCCGGCAGATGGAATACATGGACGCGGCGCGCAGCGGCGGCGCGGGAGCGGCGCGTATCATAGTGCGCCACCTGTTCCCGAACTGCCTGCCGGCGCTCATCGTGCAGGGCTCGATCAGCTTCTCGCAGATGCTTCTCGCCGAGGCGGCCCTCAGCTTCCTCGGCTTGGGCGCGCCGCCGCCCACGCCGACCTGGGGCGGGATGCTGGCGGAGGGCAAGGATTTTCTGACCACGGCTCCGTGGGTGGCGATCTTTCCGGGGCTCTGCATCAGCGCGAGCGTGCTGGGCCTGAATCTGGTGGGGGACACACTGCGCGATACGCTCGACCCGCATCAATCGTGAGCGGGCCCGTCTAAGGGGGAGTGGCGATGGGAGGACGTTGGATCTGGATGCGCCGCGCGGCGATTCCGGCGCTCGCCGCGCTGGTCGGACTGGGGCTGATCCCGCAGCCGGGTTCGCTCGCGGCCCCGGCACCGCCGCGGATCGGGGGCGTGCTCAAAGTCGCCCTGGCGTCGGACGAGAACAGCCTCGACATGCAGGTGACGACGGACTACGAGAACCGCATCGCGCTGATGAACGTCCAGGAGCCGCTCATCACGCTCGACGGAGGCGTCAACCTGGCCCCGGCGCTCGCCGAGAGCTGGCAGGTGCAAGACGCGCGCGTCTATGTGTTCCACCTGCGCCGCGGGGTCCGCTTCCATACCGGGAAGGAGATGACCGCGGATGACGTGATCTACTCGCTGCAGCGCTACAAAGACAAAGGCGGCCGGCGCAGCGACCTGAGCGGCATCCAGACGCTCGAGGCTCCGGATCCCTATACCGTCCGCGTGACCCTCAGGGCGCCGGACGGAACGTTCCTGTTCAGCCTGGCCAACCCGATCGCTTCGGTCGTGATCATGCCGAAGGGCCTCGCCGATCAGCAGGGCGGGACGATCACCCGGCCCGTCGGCACCGGGCCGTTTCAGTTCGTGGAGTGGGCCGCGGACCGTTACCTCGTGATGAAGCGGTTCGCCGCGTATAAGCCGTGGCCGGGCAAGCCGTCGGGCTTCGCCGGCGCCAAGGTCCCCTACGCGGACGAGGTGCGCTTCATCCCGATCAAAGACACCGCGGTGCGCGCCAACGCGCTCGCGACCGGCGACGTGGACATCGCCGACACCCTCGACTATCCGGCATACAGCAAGTTGAAGTCGGCGCCCGGGCTCCACGTGTTCGAGGTTCCGTCGTACACCATCACCGAGATGCGTTTCGGCCACAAGCAGAGCCGGATGGCCAACCTGGCGCTGCGTCAGGCCGTCGCGTACGCGATCAACAAGAAGGTGCTCGCGGACGGCGTGACCTATGGCCTGGGCGCGCCCGCGCCGTCGGTGGTGCTGCCGGGTTCGTCGCTGTGGGACGGTATTACATCGAAAGACGCCGGATACGACCCGGCCAAGGCGCGGCAGCTCCTCGCGCAGTCCGGGTACAAGGGCGAGGTCTTGAAGATCAACGTGACGCCGACCGCGCCGCTGGACGAGGCCGCGGCCGTCATCGTACAGTCGCAGCTCAAGGCCGTCGGCATCAACGCCCAGATCAACTCCATGGAGCTCGCCGCGTGGACGCAGACCTGGCGCACCGGCAACTTCGACATGTTCATCAACGACCTCACGCTGCGGCCGGATCCGATCGCGATCTACCGCCCGCTGTGGAACTCGACCAGCACGCCGTCGGGCTACAACAACCCGGACTGGGACCGCCTGACGAACGCGGTGGCGGCCACGACCTCGCGGCCGCAGCGCCACGCGCTGATCGACCAGATCCACGAGTTGCAGGTGAAGGACCTGCCGTTCATGCCGCTGTTCTTCAGCACGATCGGCCAGGGGTACCGGGACTCGGTGCACGGGTACGAGGTCTGGCCGGCCGGCTACGTCCGCGTCTGGAACGTCTGGACCGACAAGTAGGCGCCGTCCGAACGACGCAATGCGGATTGCCGACGTAAAGGCGACGGTGGTCCGGATCCCGCGCCCGGAGTCGCTCTTTTCCGGGACGGCCGGACTCCGGGGCCGGGCCCGCCGCGCCGCGGACTCGACCTACCAAGTCGTCGAGCCGTATCCGACGGTCTACTCCACCGCGGTGGAGACGCTGCTGGTCACCGTGGAGACCGACACCGGGGTCGCCGGCACCGGCGAGGCGCAGTTCCCGGTCGCGCCGGAAGCCGGCGCCGTGATCGTCGAACGGGTCCTGCGGCCGCTCCTGATCGGCCGGGACCCGACGGGACGCGAGTCCCTGTACGGGATGCTGTACTCGGCGATGCGGTGCCGGGGACACATCACCGGTATGTACGTTGACGCCGTCGCCGGGGTCGACAACGCGCTGTGGGATCTGGGCGGTCGGGCGCTGCGGCAGCCGGTCTGGCGGCTGCTCGGCGGCCCCGCGCGCACGCGCGTTCCCGCCTACATTTCGGGACTCGCCGGCGAAACGCGGGAGGAGCGGATCGGCGAAGCGCTCGAGTTCCGCCGGCGGGGGTTTCGCGCGTTCAAGATCTTCGCGGGACACGGTGTCGAGGAGGACGCCGCCGAAGCCTCGGCGCTCCGCGAGGCGCTCGGTCCTGACGTCCGCCTGTGCGTCGACACGCAGTGGATGTACGATCCGGAATCCGCGATCCGGCTGGGGCGCGCGCTCGAACGGATCGACGTCGCCTTTCTGGAAACGCCGGTGCTGCCGGAAGATCTCGCCGGGACGGCCAGGGTGGCCGCCGCCCTGCGCCTCCCCGTCGCCGGCGGGGAGTGCGAGCGGACCCGCTATCAGTTCGAGCCGTGGCTGGAGGCCGGGGCGCTCGATGTGGCGCAGGTCGACGTCGGCCGGTGCGGCACGACGGAGTCGCGCGCGATCGCGCTGCTCGCCGAGCGCTATCGCCGGCCGCTCACCCTGCACCTCGGCGTCGGACTCTTCGGCTACATCGCCGCGTCGCTGCAGGTGGCGGCGTGGGCGCCGGGGTTGATGATGGTGGAATACCAGCCGCAGATGGTGGAGTTGGCGTCCGGTCTCATCGACGCGCCGTTCGAGACCGAGGCCGGCGAGTTCGTCGTGCCCGACGGGCCGGGCAGCGGCGTGCGGGCCGACGCGGATGCGCTGGCGCCTTACGTCGTCCGGCCGCGCGGCGGCCGATGGTACGATATCGCGGAGTGAGCGGGCCGGACCGGCCCGAAGCGGGGGGGAGTGTGACGATGGCGGAATCGCTGCGCGATCGCGCATCGCGCGAAGTGCGCTATGACGCGTTGACGTGGCAGGAGATCAACGAGGCGGTCGCGCTGAAGAAAGTCGTGGTTCTCCCGGTGGGCGCGACGGAGCAGCACGGTCACCACCTGCCCCTCGAGACGGACACCAGGCAGGTGCGCGCGCTCGCGATGGAAGCCGCGACGCGTTCGCCCGCCGATATGCTCGTCATGCCGGAAGTGGCCTACGGCTACACGCACCACGTGATGGATTTCCCGGGTACCGTCACCATCGAGCCGTCGACGTTCGTGAGACTGCTGATCGACATCGGCCGGTCCGTCGCCTTTCACGGGTTCAAGCGCATCATCATGATCAACGGACACGGCTCCAACGCGCCGCTTGTGGAAATGGCGGCGCGGCAGGTCAGCCTGCAGACCGACGCCGCCTGCATGTCGCTCGGCTGGTGGCATCTCGCGGTGAAGGACTGGAACGCGGTGCGCGAGTCTCCGGTCGGCGGCTGCGCGCACGCCTGCGAGATGGAGACATCGCTCTACTGGCACATCAATCCCGACGGCGTCCGGACTGAGCGGATCAAGGGCGACATTCCGAGCTACATGAAGCTGCCCGGCGCCGACCGGTGGCACTACCGGGACATCACGCTCGGCTCCGGTCCGGCCGGGATCATGGACTGGACGTCGTCGTTTTCCGAGACCGGATCGAACGGACTGCCGCAGTACGCGAGCCGCGAGAAGGGCGGACGCTACTTCGAGGCGATCGTGCGGGATCTGGTCGACCTCGTCCGCTGGTTCCGCAGCCGGCCCGACCTGCCGAGGCGGGACCGCCACACCGCGGCCCCGACCTTCGCCCTGCCGTTCGAATTGTAAGGATGCGCGGCCGCCGCCCCTTAGTCGTGCGCGTCCGTATGCTTATGCCGGTCGTAGTACCGGCGCGCCTTCGCGCGGTTGCCGCAAGTGTTCATGTCGCACCACCGGCGGCTGTGGTTGCGGCTCGTGTCGAGGAACAACCAGTCGCAGGTCGGGCTCTCGCACTTGTGCACGCGGGTCCGCTCGTGCTCTGACGTCAGCACGTCCATCGCAGACCGCAGCACCGGCCACAGCACGCGGTCGAGATCGTCGTCGCCGTCTCCCCAGAGGCGGACGCACCCTTCCTGGCTGGTGGCGAGCCGGACGTGGGCGAGCGCTCGGCTGAGGGCGGCATTGAAGACCTTCATGTCCTCCTCGGCCTGAGGCTGACAGTCCGCCGCGCCGCAGAAGATCCGGAACATCACTTCGCGCAGCGCCACCGCGTCGCGGAGCGTCCGCGCGGCCTCATCGGGCCGCCGCTTCGAGAGTTGTGTCAGCCGTTGCACCGCGTCATCGTCGAGCAGGCCGGCCTGGCGTCCCCATGCGAGCAGATCGAGGTAGTTGTGCAGGTGCTCCTTTGGAGTCTTGCGCGCTCCGCCCAGGGTGTTGACGAAGTCCAGGCAGAGCCGTCCTCCGCTGAACTCAAAGGTGTACTCTGTTAACACCGTTTGTTTCGCCCCCACCTCAATGTTCCCCATAACATAACCCTCAAATAACATTTGACAAGTTAGGTCGGGCGTGGTAGGCTGTCACCAGTAAAGACAATATAGCAGGTTAGACGAGCCCCTGCAAGTGGTCGGAATGGCTTTCTGGTTCGTCAGGGAGGCAGTTACGGGATGTGGCCCTATCTGGTTGGTTCAGAGTGGTTATGGGATGCGGTGCTGTCGGCGGCGTTGGTTGCGGTTGTCGCCGCGATCGCGGTGCGGGCGGCCTCGCGGCGTGAGCCGGCAGGCGACGCCCGCGCGGCACAGGACCGGATCCAACGGATCTGGCATGCGCACGAGCAAGGCGACCTCACGGAGTGGGAGTTTGCCCGGCTGATCAGCCCGCGGCAGACGACGTACGAGCGGCGCTGGCCGGCGATGATGGTTGCGGGCCCGGCCGGCGAGACGCTCGTGCCGCACGACGTCGCGGCCGATTAGATTGCGCGCGACGAAGCGGACAGATTCGGCGTTCAGGTCCCGATAGGATACGTGAAGACCCCGGAAAGGGAGGACGATCATGATCGATATCCGCACCAGCAGCGTCAGGAACAGCACGGTACCTTCGCCCGTAATCACGCCGCGCACGACCGTCGCGACGGCCCTCAGGCTCCTCCGAGAGCACGGCCTTCGCGCGCTGCCGGTGTCCGATGGTGATCGTCTCCTCGGCCTGGTCAGAGAGACCGGCCTCCTGCGGCTCACACCGTCGGACGTGACCACCCTGGACGTGTATGAGCTGCGCGATGTGCTCGACAGGTTGACCGTTGCGCGGATCGTCGAGCCGGTGCCGTCGATCGCAGCGGACGCGTCGCTCGAGGACGCGGGGATGTTGATGCGGACGGGCGGCTATGAGGCGCTGCCGGTGATGGACGGCGCGCGCCTGGTGGGGCTGCTGCCCTGGACCGCGCTGCTGCCGTAGGGTTGCTCGACCGGTACGAAAGGAGTCTTTCGGATGTGGAATGTTCAAATGTACGAAATGCTTGCGAACGAACGCATGGCGGCGCTCAGGCGGGAGGCGGCTGCCGACAGGCTCGGGCTCGACACGGCGGCCGGGGGTCGCACCGCGGGGCGCAAAGAGGCCCGCATGGCCCGTCCACTGAAGGACACCGCCTCCGATCCGGCGATGCGGTCCGGGCGGCTCGGGCTCGCGGCGATGCTGGTCGGCCTCGCGGCGGCGGGCGCGCTGCGCCGGAGGCGCTGACCGGAGCGAGGCGTCACGGGAAGCGATATCGGTAGTCGGTGCGAGCGGGGCGCCGCGGCGGTTTCAAGCCGGCGGCGCCCCGCGCCGGTCTAGGCGCCGCGGACGCTGGGCATGAAACCCAGCGGCGCGGAGGTGTGAGGATGTCGGGCGGACGGCCGCTTGTGGACCGGCGAGACAGGTCTCCGGCCGGCGTTTGGAACCGCGACAAGTTCGAAGCCTCGCTCGGGCTGCTGCACGCGCTCGGCCTGCCGCTCCGCCTCATCGAGTACTATCGCGCTCGTGCCCGCCGCACCGGCCGGCTGCCGCACGAAATCGTCGCCGACGTCGTCAAAGACGCCGCGCCCGGGGGCGACGTCTAACCTCGTTCTGCCGCTCCCCCGAACGCCGCCAACCGGGGTAAGATGTAGTCGTGCCCAAGACGGTTCACGTCATCTTGGCCTTTCATGCTCACGAGCCGCTCTGGGATCTGCCGGCACACTTGCAGGGCGCCGTTCCGGACGCGCGCATCGCGCAGGCCGTCCCGCCGGAAAACTACCTGCGCCGGCGGGCCAAAGAGGGCCGCAATATCTACCGCGACCTCATCGCGTTCGCGAAAGCGATGGACGTGCGCGTCACGGTGGACATCTCCAACGATCTGCTCTACCAGATCCGCACGATTCTCCCGCGAACGTTCGAGGAGCTGCGGCGCGCCTACCGCGATCACACGATCTATCCGCTCTACACGACGGCCCACCACACCCACGCGTCGCTGCTCGAGCCGGGGGAGCTCGTCGAAGAGCTGCGGCTGAACCAGGAGATGCTGCACGACGTGGTCGGCGCCCCGCGCCCGCGCCGCCGCGTGTTCTTCTTCACCGAATGCTCGGTGCATCCGCGGTTCGCGCCGGCCCTCGAGGACGCGGGCATCGACGCGGCCGTCCACCCGCACCTCAGCGACCGGAAGGGCGTGTACACCGCGTCCGATCCGTCGTACGACTACGTGCACCGGCCGTTCCTGATCGGGCGGCGGCTCGTCGCGCTGCCGCGACACTTCCGTGTGTCGCAGGAGATCTGGCGGCCGGTCACGCGAATGTATCCGCAGGAAGTGCGCTCGCAGGGCTACATGATGGGCGCCTACTACGTCTTTGATACGGAGTACAAGGAGCACCGGTATCTCGACTTTCCCATCGATCGAACGCACGGGGTCGAGGAATACGCGGGAACTCTTCGGGAGGCGCTCAACGCGGCCCCGGATAACGGGTTGATCCTCTACATTCAGGATCTCGAGCTCATGGACTTCGGCGACGTCGCCCTCGACGTGCTGCAGGCCTCGTGGCGCCAGGTGCTCGGCTCGCCCGACGTCGCGGTCAAGTTCGCGACGCCCGACGACTACCTCGAGACGCTGCCCGGGCCGCCGCAGGCGAGGGTCGAGCACCAGGGGATGGGCTGGGCGCCGGAGACCCGCGTGCTGCTCCGTTCGGACGGCCAGTATCCGCCGCTCTACGCCGGAGAGGCCGGCGGCGTGGACGCGGTGCCGCAGATCTTCCGGGCGCACCCCTTCATCTACTGGGAGCCCGGCAAGTACATGGTCGGCCTGTTCGGGTGGATGCTGCGGGCGTTCGGCCTGCTCGCCCCGGTCGGGGTGCACGCGTCGGTGCTCGCCGACGAAGGGTATCAGCTGTACCGGTTTCCGATCGAGAAGCGCGTCGCGGTCGGCTTCCGCCTCCTGAAGCAGGCCGACAACTGGGGCTGGCAGCCGAGCGAGGCGCTCAACAAGCGTCCCTACCTGTACGGCCTGGTGATGGCCGACGCCCTCATGATGATGCTGCAGTTCTATCCGGAGCGGTATCCGGCGACCGAGGACCACCTCGACCCGCGGATGCTCGTCGGGCTCGGGCGCCTGCCGGAAGGCCTGCTCGACACCCGCATCGCCTATCTTCGGTTTGCGCTCGAACGCCTCCGCGAGGAGCGCCACGACTACGACCCGAGCGAGGCGTTCCGGCAGCTGGACTACGCGACCGACTTCCGTGACAAGGCGGGCCGCGGCGCGGAGCAGCTGCTCGACGCGTACCGGGCGCTCGACGAGGACTTTCACAACGCGGCGCGCTGGCGGCGCGTGCTGCTCGAGGCGCGCGAACACTGCCGGAACGTGTTCTTGTGCCTCGACCACCTGCAGCGGACCTGGATGGCGGCGGGCGAGGTGGATTTCCTGATCGATGCCATGTACCGGTACCTCTACGACCTGTATCCGCCGCGCTTTCCCGAGATTCTCGACGAGGTGGACCGCGGGACCGAAGCCGAGCGCGTATACCTCGGGACGCGGCTCGTGCATTTTGCGATCCCGCCCGAATCGGCGATCGCCGGCCGGCCCCTCAGCGCGCTGGCCGTATCGCCGGACAGCCTCGTCGTGGCGCTGCGCCGGGGCACCCGAATGCTCGTGCCCCGCGGCGACACCGTGCTGCACGGCGGCGATCACATCACGGTCGCGACCACGCGGGGCGACGGCGTGCGCCTGGAGGAAATCATCGCGCCGCGGTGACCCCGCGTTGCCTGCGCCGCTCCGAACGTCCACGCCCGGGCGGGTGATTATGGAGGCAAAGCCCCGAGTCGCCATAGAGGCCCTCACGCCCCAGGTCGACTGCGGGCGGTTCCCGGCAAAGCGCATCGCCGGCGACACGGTGGTCGTCGAGTGCGACGCGTTCGCCGACGGCCACGACGTCCTGGCCGGCGTGCTGCGCTACCGGAGGGAGGGCGACCGTCGATGGAGCGAGGCGCCGCTCGCCCTGGTCGACAACGACCGCTGGCGCGGCACGTTCGCCGCGTCCCACGCCGGCCGGTACCGCTACACGGTGGAGGTCTGGGTCGACCATTTCGCCACGTGGACGCGCGATCTCGCGAAGCGCGTGGACGCCCGGCAGGACGTGCGGGTGGACCTCGAGATCGGCGCGGCGCTCGTGCGGGCCGCCGCGCGCCGCGCCGGCGGGCAGGCGGAGGCCAAGCCGCTGGCGGCCTGGGCGGACCGTCTCGGCGCGGGCGATGCGGACGCGGTGCGGATCGCGCTGTCGGACGATCTCGCCGCCGCGGTGCGGCGTCACCCCGATCGGACCGCGGCCGCGCGGTACGCGCCCGAGTTGCGCCTCGTCGTGGACCGCGAGCGCGCCCGGTGCGGCGCGTGGTACGAGATGTTTCCGCGTTCCACCTCGCCGGAGCCCGGGCGGCACGGGACTTTCGCGGACTGCGAGGCGCGCCTGCCGTACGTCGCCGGTATGGGCTTCGACGTTCTGTACCTGCCGCCGATCCATCCGGTCGGACGCGACCACCGCAAGGGGCGTAACAACGCCGAAATCGCGGCGCCCGGCGATCCGGGAAGCCCGTGGGCGATCGGCGCGGCCGAGGGCGGGCACACCGCGATTCACCCGCAACTCGGCACGCTCGACGCCTTCCGGCGGCTCGTGACGCGCGCCCGCGAGCACGGCCTGGAGGTCGCGCTCGACCTGGCCTACCAGTGCGCGCCGGACCATCCGTATGCCCGCGAGCATCCGGAGTGGTTCCGGCGGCGGCCGGACGGCACGATCCAGTACGCGGAAAACCCACCGAAGAAGTACCAGGATATCTACCCGTTCGACTTCGAGTCCGCCGGATGGCAGAGCCTCTGGAAGGAGCTCCTCGGCGTCGTGCGTTTTTGGATGGGCGAAGGCGTACGGATCTTCCGCGTAGACAATCCGCACACGAAACCGTTTCCGTTTTGGGAGTGGCTGATCGAGGACATCCACCGCACCGACCCCGATGTGATCTTTCTCGCCGAGGCGTTCACGCGGCCCAAGGTGATGTACCGCTTGGCCAAGCTGGGCTTCACGCAGTCGTACACGTACTTCACGTGGCGCACCGCCAAGGCGGAGCTCGTGCAGTACTTTTCGGAGCTGACGCGGTCGCCCGTGCGGGACTTCTTCCGCCCGCACCTCTGGCCGAACACGCCCGATATCTTGCATAAATATCTGCAGGACGGGGGCCGCCCGGCGTTCGCGGTGCGGCTCGTGCTCGCGGCGACCCTCGGCGCCAACTACGGTATCTACGGGCCGGCGTTCGAGCTGTGCGAGCATCAGTCGGCCGCGCCGAACAGCCCGCCGCCGGCGAGCGAAGAATACCTCAACGCCGAGAAGTACGAGATCAAACACTGGGCGCTCGACCGGCCGGACAGTCTGCGCGGCCTGATCGGCCGTGTAAACACGATCCGCCGCGCGCATCCGGCGCTGCAGCGCGACGATTCGCTCGTCTTTCACGGGGTGGACAACGACCAGTTGCTCTGCTACAGCAAGACGGCCGCCTACGGCGGCGGGGACGCGGTGCTCGTTGTCGTGAACCTCGACCCGCACTCCGCGCAGTCGGGGTGGACCGCGCTGGCGCTCGACGCGCTCGGCCTCGGGGCGGACGAACCGTTTGCCGTAACGGATCTGCTGACCGACGCGCGGTACGCCTGGCGCGGCGCCCGCAACTACGTGTCGCTCCGGCCCTCCGAGCAGCCGGCGCACATCTTCCGCGTGGAGCGTGGCGCGACGTGAGCCCGTCGTCGCGGGGCGGGGCCGCGCCGAACCGGCGCGCGCGGACGCGGCGTGGTCCGGCGGCCACGGCGCCGCGGC
>DASSJF010000056.1 GCA_035691305.1 bacterium | reverse complement strand
GTCTACTTCCCCGCCGGCGGCGCGTCCGTGATGCACGTCGCCGCGCCCGGACCGGTGACGCTCGCGCGACTCGCGCGCCGGCAGGGGAAGTATTGGCTTGCGATCGTACCCGGCCAGTTCGTCGAGCTTTCGCCCGACGTTGCACAGCGGAAGGCCGCGGCGACGACGCCGGTGTGGCCGCATGCGTTCGCGCGTTTCCGGGTGCCGCCCGACGTGTTCCTGTCCGAGTACGACAGCAACCACATTCACGGGGTGTACGGGGACTACGTCGACGATCTCGTGTGGGCGGCGAAGATGTTCGGGATCGACTACCGCGTGTTCGCCTGATCGGGGGCGTCAATCGTGCCGGCGGCGGCGCGCTGCGCGATCGGCCTTGACTTCGGCACCGAGTCGGCACGCGCCGTGCTGGTCGACACGGCCACCGGGCGCGTCGTCTCCACCGCCACCGCACCGTACACGCACGGCGTACTCGACCGGGCGCTCCCGGCCGGCGGCGCGCGCCTCGGACCGGACTGGGCGCTCCAGCACCCCGGGGACTGGCTCGTCGCGGCGGAGACGCTGCTCCGCGCGATGACCGCCGCCGGCGATCCGGCCGCCATTGCCGCGATCGGCGTCGACTTCACGTCGTGCACGGTGCTCCCCGCGGCGGCCGACGGCACACCGTTGTGCCTGCTCGCCGACTTCGCACGCGAGCCGCACGCGTGGCCGAAGCTCTGGAAGCACCACGCGGCGCAGCCGTACGCCGACCGCATCAACGCGCACGCCGCGGAGCCGGGCGGTGAGTTTCTCGCGTACTACGGCGGCAAGACCTCGTCGGAATGGATGTGGGCGAAAGGATGGCAGATGCTGGCCGAGGCGCCGCCGGGCGTGTCGCGGGCCGCGGCGCGCTGGATCGAGGGCGGCGACTGGCTCGTCTGGCAGCTGACCGGCGCGGAAGTCCGCAGCGTCGCGCAGGCGGGCTACAAAGCCCACTGGCAGAATGACGGGGGCTATCCCGCGCGCGAGTTCTGGCAGCGCCTCGATCCGGCGCTCCCCGGACTGCTCGAGCGCCTCGCGACCGCGCCCAGCCCGTTGGGCACCCGCGCCGGGGGGCTCGTTCCCGCGTGGGCATCGCGCACCGGCCTGCGCGCCGGCACGCCGGTCGCCGTCGCGGCAATCGACGCGCACGCCGCGGTTCCCGCCTTGGGCGTGCACGATCCGGGGCAGCTCGTGATGATCATGGGCACGTCAACCTGCCACATGCTCGTGGACACGCGCCGCCTCCCCGTGCGGGGCATCTCGGGCGTCGTGGCGGACGGCATTCTGCCGGGGTTGTTCGGATACGAGGCCGGCCAGGCGTCGGTCGGCGACATCTTCCTGTGGTTCGTGCGCACCGCCGTCCCGGCCCGGTGCGGGGAAGCCGAGGTGTTCGAGCGACTGGGGGAGGACGCCGCGCGGCTCGAGCCGGGCGCTTCCGGGCTCCTCGCCCTCGACTGGTGGAACGGCTGTCGCACGCCGCTCGTCGACGGCGAACTGTCGGGAGCGTTCGTGGGCCTTACGCTGACGACCGAGCCGCCGGAGATCTACCGCGCGCTGCTCGAGGCCACCGCCTACGGCACCCGTCGCGTCATCGAGACGTTCGAGGCGGGCGGCGTGCCGATTACCGGCCTCCACGCCTGCGGTGGGCTCGCCGAGCGCAATCCGCTGCTGCTGCAGATCACCGCGGACGTGACCGGCCGGCCGGTCGGGGCGGCGCGCGTGCCGGACGCCTCGGCCGTTGGGGCGGCGATCTACGCCGCGGCCGCGGCGGAGGGTGCGCACGACATGACGGGCGTGGTCCGCCGGATGGGCAGCGCCGAGCGCGTGATGTATCGTCCCAACACGGCGGCCCGGCGCGTCTACGAGGACCTGTACGCCGACTACGTGGAGCTGGCGCGCTATTTCGGCGAAGGCGGCAGCGGGGTGATGCGGCGCCTCCACGCCATGCATCGGAGGGGCACGGCCTAGCCCGCGTCGGTTCGGACCACGCCGGAAATGGCTGCGGCGACCGGCTGAGCCGGCCGCCGCTGCTGCAGACGCGCAACCTCGGTTGCCTAGGCCGCCATCTGCACCTTCACCGGTATCGGCTTCACGATCTCCGCCTTCGGAATCTTGACCTCCAGCACGCCGTCCTTGTAGACCGCTTTGGCCTCCGGGCCCTTCACGGGCGCGGGCAGCTTGAGCGTCCGGGTGAACGCCCCATGCACCAGCTCACGATAGAAGTAGTGGCGCTCTTTGATCTCTTCCTCGTGCTTCGTCTCGCCCTTCAACGTGATCGTGTCCTCGAGAACGGTGATGTCCACCTTCTTGGGGTCGATGTTGGGCAGCTCGGCCCGTACGACCACCTCGGTGTTGGTCTCGAACATCTCGATCGGCGGCTCCCACACTTTCGGAATCGCCGGCGTGCCCGTCCGCAGCGGATTCCTGAGCAAAAGCTCATCAAACATCCGATCCATCGTCCGGCGAAGGCCGCCCACATCCTCAAAGAAGAACGGATCCCACCTCAGCATGCTCATGGCCAACCTCCCTTACCACAACCTTGATGACGGGGTCGCACCCCCCAGACCGCCCCGCCTTCTTCAACGTACACCCGCCCGCCGTGCCGTACATCCGGCGCCCGACCGACGAGAATCGGGTCACGACCCGATGGGCGACCGGGTCCGGGTGTCTCTCGCGCCGGTCTCCCGGAATCGGTTCACGGATCGAACCGCAATAGGATTCAGGTCGGATAACTGCGGACCGGGCCTTCTCCTACAGTGGGTGGTGGATTGTGCCGTCCGTTCGCCACTCGACGCTCATCTCCCGGGAGGAGGGAACGCAATGATGAAACGGAGGACCTTCCTGAAGGCCGGTCTGGCGATGCCGTTTGCGCTGGCGGCCGGCCGCGCGGCGGACGCCGCGACTGCGCCGATGCCGATGATCCTCTGGCACAGCGAGGCGCGGCCTACCCGCATCAAAGCGATTCAGGAGTTGTGCGCGGCGTTCAACCGCGGCCAGAACCTTATCGCGATCACCCCGGAAAATCAAGACTACAGCAACGTGTACATGAAAATTTCCGCGGCCATCCAGGCCGGGCGTCCCCCCGACATGATGTTCACCGTGCCCGACCTCACGATGACCGTTCAGGCGGCAGGCGGGAAGATCCAGGACGTCAGCGCCGAGGTCGCCTCGCTCGGCGGCGTGTACCGCATCGATCCCGCGACGCTGCGTCCGTTCACGTGGGACGGCAAGTACTGGTCGGTGCCGCTCTACAACATGGCGGAGGTGTTGTGGTTCCGGACCGACTTGTTTAAGAAGGCGGGGCTCGATCCGGCGCAGCCGCCGAAGACCTGGTCGGCGCTGCTCAGCACGGCGCAGACCCTGGTTTCGAAGGGCGTCGTCAAGTTCCCGGTCGGGGTCGCCGGTGACTGGCACCTCGCCACGGTGCAGCAGGTGTACCCGCTCATGTGCACGGCGAAGGCCGAGGACCTGTTCGACACCAACGGCAACGTGGTCTTCGACAACCCCAACACCGTGCGCGCGTACGAGATGTATCTGAAACTGTTCAGAATGTCGCCGCCCGGTTCCGAGACCTGGCAGTGGGACCAGCCGCTCAACGCGCTGATCGCGGGCGAAGTCGCGATGGTGATCGAGAAGGGCCAGTACATCGAGCAGTGGGACCTGCGCACGAAGCAGCCGCCCGAGCTGCTCGGCGCGGGCCCGGTGCCCACTCCCGACACGGGCGGTCAGCACGCCACGGCGACATGGGACAACGGTATCCTGCTCCTCAACGCGACGCGGCAGGGCCGCCTTGGGTTCGACGCGTTCCTCGACCACCTGTACAAGCCGGAGAACATGGCGACCCTGCTCGGCGTGGGGCCGGGGTTGTTCCTGCCGGTGACGCAGGAAGCCGCGAGGGCGAAGGGCCTGCGCGACAACCCGACGCTCAACCGGCACTTCGCCGCGTTCAGCGTGGAGATCCGGGAGGAGAAGTACGGACGGCAGCTCGGTTTTACCAGGACGCCGTTCAGCAAGGACATCGGCCGCATCACGGGCCAGAACCTGCTGGCCTGGACGGCGCAGCAGATGATCCATCAGGGACTGTCGCCCGCCGCGGCGGTGAAGGCAGGACAGCAGAAGATCCGTGAGACCCTCACCTAGCCCGCTGGCGCATCCGGGCAGCGTCGCGCCCTCCCGGGGTGGATCATTCCCCGGGAGGGCGCTCGCGCGCGTGGGGGGGCCGTTCGCTTTCGCCGCCAAGACGCTCCAGAAAGACCCGTACTTCGGCTACCTGCTCGTCCTGCCGCTCGTGTTGTGGACGCTCTTGACGGTCGTCTACCCGTTCGTCGACGCGATGCGGCTCAGCGTGCTGAACATCGGATACGTCGGGACGGCCGGCCGGTTCGTCGGCCTGTCCAACTACGTCCGGGTCTTCGTGTCCGGGGAGTTCTGGCACGCGGCGCGGGTCACCGTGCTGTGGACCGCGCTCAACACAGTCCTCCAGGTGGCCGGCGGACTCATCGCGGCGCTCGTGCTGAATCAGGAGTTCTGGGGCCACGACGTCGTGCGCAGCTGGATTATTCTCCCGTGGCTGATGCCCTCGATCGTGCTTGCCACGATGGCCAAGTGGATGCTCGACCCGACGCTCGGCGTGGCCAACTATCTGCTCGCGAAGGGCGGCCTGGTCCACGGTCCCGTGTCGTTCCTCGGCAAGCCGGGGCTCGCGTTCCTGACCGCCACCCTCGTCAACGCCTGGCACTGGTTCCCGCTGTTCGCACTCATGATGCTTGCCGCGCTGCAGGCGATCCCGAAAGAAGTCACCGAGGCGGCCGAGGTGGACGGGGCCAACTACTGGCGCCGGCTCTGGTACGTCGAGCTGCCCTCGATCGGCGCGGTGCTCGCCGTCACGGTATTCATCGCGTCGTTGTGGGCGGCGAACATCTTCGACGTCATCTGGCTGCTGACGCGCGGCGGCCCGGCGAACGCGACCAATACCTTCGCGATCCTGATCTACTACAAGGGCTTCCAGGAATTCCGGATCAGCGCCGCGGCGGCGATTTCCATCGTGCTGTTTGCCGGCCTGCTGCTCTACGGCCTGGGGTACATGCGCCGCTTCATGCGCGACGTCGGGGAGGCGGAGTCGTGACCGCCGCGCTCAAGATCACCGGCCGCTATCTCTCCGTCGCCGCGGTCCTGGCCGTCGTCGTGCTGCCCGCGTACTGGGTCGTGATCAACTCGGTGAAGACGCTGCCGGAGCTGATCAGTCCGGTGCCGACCTTCTGGCCGCACACCTTCACGCTGCAGCACTACACGGACCTATTCACGCAGATTCCCTTCGGCACGTACTTCCGCAACAGCCTCGTCGTGGCGCTGGCCGTGACGGGGATCACGCTCGCGCTCTCGAGCCTTGCCGCGTACAGCCTCTACCGCTGCCGCTACCGGGGTCGGGAACTGCTGTTCGAGGCCTTCATGTCGAGCTATATCTTCCCGCGGGTGCTGCTGTTGATCCCGCTGTACGTGGCCTTCACGCGCCTGCGGATCATCGACACGCTGGCGGCGCTCGTGATCGTCTACGTGACGACGATCGCGCCGTTCAGCATCTGGATGCTCCGCGCGTTCTTCACGGAGGTCCCGCTCGAACTGGAAGACGCGGCGATGGTCGATGGCGCGGGCCGGTTCCAGGTGCTCGTCCGGATCTTCCTGCCGCTCACGGCGACGGGGCTCACGGCGCTCGGCCTGTACGCGTTTCTGATGTCCTGGACGGAATACTTTTTCGCGCTGGCGTTCATCATCAGCGGACCGCACAAGACGCTGCCGCTCGGTATGGCGCAGTTCCTGCAGGACTACAGCATCGACTGGGGCGTGCTCATGGCGAGCTCCGTCATCATCGCGATTCCACCCGTCATTCTGTTTGCGATCGCCGGGCGCTGGTTCATCAAAGGCCTCACGGCCGGCGCCATCAAGTAACCCGCGCGAGCGGAAAGGAGCGTGGCGCACATGGTGACCCGGACGGTGGCGGCGCCGATCGAGCAGTTCCACCGCACGGTCGGCGGACTGCTCCAGACCGTGGTGGAGGAAACCGGGCCCGAGATCAGGCGCGTGGCGGGCGTCCTCGCGGACGTCATCGCGAAGGACCACCTGCTGTACGTCTTCGGGACCGGGGGCCACTCCACGATCGCGGCGGAGGAGATGAGCTGGCGAGCCGGCGGCCTGGCGGCGGTCTACCCGGTCTTCGATCCCGGCGTATGCCTCGTGTTTGGCGGCCGGCGGTCGAGCGCGATCGAGCGCACGCCGCGGTACGCCCGGGCGGTGCTGGGCACGTACCCAATCACCCCCGACGACGTACTGATCGTCGCCAACGCCTATGGGATCAACGCCTGCACGATCGACGCGGCGCTGTGGGCGCGGGAGCGGCGGGTCACGACGGTCGGGATCACCTCGCCGGACTTCTCGAAGAAGGTGCCGCGGGACCACCCGGCCCGGCACCCCGGCGGCAAGAGCCTCTTCGAAGTGGTCGACTATGTCCTCGATACCAAGATGCCGGAGCGTGACGCGGTGTTGGAGTTCGCCGGTCTCACGCCGTGGGTGGCGCCGGTGTCCACCATCCTCAACTCGTTCGTGATCCAAGCGCTCGTCGCCGAAATTGCCGCCGCCCTCCTCGCGGCGGGCGTGATGCCGCCCGTCTGGACCAGCGGTAATATCCCCGGCGGCGACGACGCGAACCGTCGGCTGATCGAGCGCTACGCGGCGCGTATCCGGTGGCTGTAGCAATCATGACGTCAAGCGTCACGGGCAGGAACGTCGGCGGCGAGCCGGTCACGGTGACGCTCGCCGGGACGTCGATCGAGAGCGTGCGGCCTCCGCGGCCCGGCGAAACCGCGCCGGGCGACCTGTGGGTGCTTCCCGGCTTCGTGGACGTACAAGTAAACGGCTACGCCGGCTTCGACCTCAACGGCGCGAACGTCGGGCCCGAAACGGTCGCCGAGGTCGTGCGGGCGTTGTGGACGCGCGGGGTGACGCGGTTTTGTCCCACGATCTGCACCGCGGGGCACCGCCGGATGACCGCGGCCCTGCGCGCCGTCGCCCGCGCGTGCGACGAGATAGAGTTGGTCGACCGCGCGGTGGTCGGGATCCACGTCGAAGGTCCGTACATCTCGCCGGAGGACGGGCCGCGGGGCGCGCACCCCAAGGATTTCGTCCGCCTCCCGGATTGGTCTGAGGTGCAGGCGTTCCAGGACGCGGCCGGCGGACGGATCCGGCTATTCACGCTGGCGCCGGAGCTGCCGGGCGCAATCGACCTCATCGAGCGTCTGTCGCGCGCGGGCGTCGTTCCGGCAATCGGCCATACCAATGCCGCCGCACCGGATATCCGGGCGGCGGTGGACGCGGGGGCGCGCCTGTCGACGCATCTCGGCAACGGGGCGCACGCGGTGCTGCCCCGGCATCCCAATTACATCTGGGAGCAGCTGGCGGCCGACGCGCTCTCGGCCAGCCTGATCGTGGACGGCCATCACCTCCCGCCGTCCGTCGTGAAGGTGTTCTTGAGGGCGAAGGGGATCCACCGTTGCCTGCTCGTCAGCGATGCGGTATGGCTCGCCGGCCGTCCGCCGGGCACGTATCAGTTTCTCAGCGGCCCGGTCGAGGTCGCCGCGGACGGGGCGGTGCGCATCGCCGGCACCAAGTACCTCGCCGGGTCCGCGCTCGATCTCGGGACCGCGGTCGCGAATGTGATGAAGTTCACCGGAGTCGGACTCGCCGACGCGTCGGCGATGGCGTCGCGTCAACCGGCGGCGCTGCTCGGTCGTACGGATGTCGGATCGCTGGGGCCCGGGTGCGCCGCCGACATCGTGCTGGCCCGGTGGCCGTCGCATGACGGCGGATTCGAAGTCGTCCGGACGATCGCGGCGGGAGAGGTCGTCTACGAGCCCTGACCCCGCTCAACCGCTCGGCGTCCACCGCGGCGCGCGGGCCCGCGCGCTGCCGGGCGCCCGCAGGAAATACGACCTCGATCTGATAGACGGCACGCCGGCCGCGGAGTACGTTTTGTTGTGGGAGCGCGCGGACAACGGCAGGTAGCCGATCACCCGCCGTTCACGCGGAAGGCCCGTGTCGGTCAAGTGTACTTCGGGGGGCAACTCCGGAGAACGGCTGATTGACCGCAGGCTTCCGGCGGAACGGTCGAAAGGCGGTTACCGACCGGATACACCGCTGCGCTCCTCGATTTGTCACCCGGGGACGACGCGGGGAGGGATGCCGATGATTCCGGTCACGCGCGCCGCGCTGGCGGCGATGATCGACCAGACGCTGCTCGCCGCCGACGCCTCGCCGGCCGAGATCGAGGCGTTTGTCGCGACGGCGGTCGCGTACGGGTTCGGCCACGTGTGCGTGTTGCCGGCGGCGCTGCCCGCGGCGCGCCGGGTTACGGCCGGCACGAAAACCGGTGTCGTGGCCGTCGTCAGTTTCCCGCTCGGCGCGGACCTGTCCGACGTGAAGCGCGCGTCGGCGCGCGCCGCGCTCGACCGGGGCGCGGACGAGATCGACATGGTGGTCAACCTTGCGGCGGCCCGCATGGCCGATGGGGATGCCGTGGCGCGAGAGGTCGCGGCGGTGCGGGAGGGCATGCCCCCCGGCGCCATTCTCAAGGTCATCATCGAGATGCCGCTCTTGACGCGGTATCGGGCCGTCGTCATCGCGCGCGCCGCGGAGAGCGGCGGCGCCCAGATCATCAAGACGTCGACCGGTTTCAAGGCGCTCGGCATCCGGCCGACGTCGGCGGACGATGTGCGGCTGCTGCGGTCCGTCCTGAAACCTGAGACGGGGATCAAGGCGGCCGGCGGCGTCTCCTCCTGGACACAGGCGGCCGCGATGTTGGAGGCGGGCGCCACACGCATCGGCGCGAGCGCGGGCGTCGCGATCATCGACGAATTTACGGCGGCCGGCGCCGCGGCCTGACGCTCCGCCGAACCGCGGCGGCTCTTAGGTCCTGAGGCAGGCGAAGAGCGTACGCCCGTAGTTCTGGCGGTACGGGCCGGCGTGATCCGTATCGGTCCCGAGCGGCACGATCCGCGTAAACGATGTGTGCCGGCGGATGAAGTCGATGACGAAGTCGTCGTCCCACCGCGCGAGGGCGCCGCGCCACCAGCGTTCGTGCGCCTGGCCGGTGTCGATGAACAGGCAGGTTCCGGCGACCCTGTCCACCGCGTGCAGGAGGTCTTCCGCGCGGCCCCGCCTGGGGTGCAGCACGAAGTGGTGGAGCACGCTGAGGAGCAGCACCACATCCCACCTGCGGCCGCAGGATGAGAGGAACGTCTGTAGATCGTTGTGCACCGTTTGTTCCGGGCGGAGGCCGTAGGCGATCCGGCCGACCTTCAACGCCGACAGATCCGAATCGACGCCGGCCGCCGCGGCGCCGCGGCGTGCGAACGCGTGGACAAACCACCCGTAAGAGCAGGCCGCGTCGAGCACGGAGAGGCCGCCGAGCGGCCGGCCGGCCGCCGAGAGGAACTCGAGCATCATCGCCAGCCGATCGTTGCAGCGCCGCACGACGCTCCACGCGCCGTCGAATTCTACGGTGGGGATAGGCTGGTACAGCTCCCGGCGCCCCCGCGTCTGCGCGCAGGCCAGGACCAGCGACTGCAGCGGCGTCGGGGTCCGCGGCGGCGCGGCGGTCGCCACCACTTCGCGGCGGCCGAGCGCCCACGCGACCGCGAGCCGGTGGTGCCCGTCGCTCACGAGAAATGTGTTGGGCGTCAGCGTTTCACGGACAACGGGGAGCGACGCGGGCGCCGAGTGCCGGCGCCGGTACGTGAACTCCACTTCGGTCGCGTCGCCGCGCGCGGTACGTTCGTAGAGACGGACGAACGATCGGGCCTGGTCGGCGATGCCCTCGGACGTGCGGTGGCCGAAATAGCTTCCGCAGAGCCTGACGGACTGGACGGCGTTCTTGAAGTAGAGCGTCTGCTCGAGCAGGTGCCGTTCGAACAGCGCCTCGCCGGTCGCGCGATACTGCTCGAGAAACCGCACGTGCGGCGAATCGCGCAGCAGCATGGAGGCCCGCCGCGGGTCGCCTGTGGCCTCGGCCCACCGGCCCGCGTCGTAGGGCCCTTCGCCGCCGGCCAGGGTCTTGCGCAGGTCGACGGTCCGCACGCCGGCCGGAATGAAACGCTCAAGCACGTGGCTGATGATGGATGTCTGCTCCCCGCGGATGTCCGGTGATCGAGTCCCGCCGACACATTAACCATACCCATCGGGCGGCGGACGTGGCAAATCAGGGCGGCCCCGGTCTCCGGAGGAGCGGGCCCGCCACCCGCGCGATGATCGGCAGGGCCGCTACGAGCATTATCGCTCCGGCGGTGAAGCCGGTTCCCAGCCCGTAGGCCGCGATGATCGCACCGAAGGCGATCGGGCTGACGACCGTGGCCACGCGCTGCACCGCCTGACGGACGCCGAACGCGACGCCCTGCAGTTCGGGCGGCACGGGCGCGGTCATGAGGTTCATCGTCAGGGGATAGCCGAGGCCGGTGCCGGCGCCCATGAGGGCGCCGGCACCGGCCAGGAGCCAGAACTCCCGCAGCTGCGGCGTGATGCCCAGCGACCACGCCATGAGGGACACCGCGGTCAGCACAAGGCCGGTCATGCCGAGCCGCCGGGCGCCCGGCGCCAAGAGCGATCGGACGAGCATGGAGCTGAGGCTGGTCACCGCGAAGACGATGCCGATCAGTCCCTGCGACAGCCCGCTACGGCTCAAGTAAACCGGAAAGAACGACTGTTGAAGCTGCTGGCCGGCCACCACGAGAAACGAGATCAGCAGCACGGCCGGGATGCCGGGGTAGCGCAGAATCGTGCCGACGAGATGGTAGCCGCCCGTGAGCGAGACGACCTGACGCGACGGTGCGCGGACCGCGCGCAGCGTCCTCGCCAAGAACAAGCAGGGGACCATCAGCACGCCCGCGAGTACGAACGCGGCGACGTAGCCGGGCCCGCCGGCCACCGCGCCGCCGACGATCGGGCCGAGGACGGCGCCGCCGGAGCTCCAGAGCGAATAATAGCCGAAGTTGGCGAGGCGGTCGCGGGGCGCGCTCACCGAGGCGACGACCGCCTGCGCCGAGAGGGCGAACCCGATGTTGGCGCCGCTGAGCAGCGTGTAGGCGATCGCGACGGCCCAGACGCCGTGCACGGCGGCGAGGACTACGGCGGCGGCCGCGTATGCGACCACGGAGCCCACCGCCACGACGGCCGGGCCGTAGGCGTCGGCGACGGCCCCGGACGGAACCGCGATCAACAGCGGCACGATGCCCGCGAGGCCGACCACGAGGCCGATCTGCCCGAGGGACGCGCCGAGCGTCCCGAGATAGAGCGGGATGAACGGACCGATGACGTACCAGGTGCCGTTCGTGATCGCCGACAGCGCGTTGTTGAACGCGAGCACACGGCCGGGCCCGGGCGCGCCCCTCCGGGCTGCGTCCGCCGCCAGCGCGCGCACTCGAGTGTCAAGCGTCGTCATGCGATCGGGTCTCCGCCCGATCACCTTTTCGCCGCCCGCCCGATATGCCTGCCGGCCGCGCGGGACTACGCTTACCCCGGCGGCGCTTGAGCCGCGCCGCGCCGTGTTGGAGAATCGAGACTGGCAGGGGGGGTCGATGCGGAGGCGGTCATGAAGACACTGGCCATTGTCGTCGGCGGCGGACCGTCGCCGGGCATCAACGCGGTCATCGCCGCGGCCACGATCGAGGCGCGAAATCACGGGCTGCGCGTGATCGGCGTGCCGACCGGCTTCCAGGCGCTCGTGGCGGGCGACGTGAGCAAGGCGCGCGAACTCGACATCAACGACGTCTCGCGGATCCACTTCGAGGGGGGCTCGATCCTCGGCACGTCCCGGGTGAACCCGGCGAAGACGCCGGACGATCTCCGGCGCGTCACCGAGTCGCTCAGCCGGCTCGAGGTCTCGTACCTGGTCACGATCGGCGGCGACGACACCGCGTTCGGCGCGTCGCGGGTCGCTGCGGCGATGCAGGGCCGCCTGGCCACCGTGCACGTGCCGAAGACGATCGACAACGATCTACCGCTGCCGCCGGGCATTCCGACGTTCGGGTTTACGACCGCGGTGAACGTCGGCAAGGACCTGGTGCACAACCTGATGCAGGACGCCGCGACGGGCGGGCGGTGGTTCTTCGTCACGGTGATGGGCCGGCATGCCGGCCATCTCGCGCTCGGGGTCGCGGGCGCGGCCGGCGCCACGCTCGCGGTCATCCCGGAAGAGTTCCGCGCGGCAGAGGCGTCGAAGTCGCACCTGCCGCTCGGGCGCGTCGCCGACATCCTCGAAGGCTCGATCATCAAGCGTCTCGCCGACGGCCGCGAGCACGGGGTCGCGCTGCTGGCCGAGGGCCTGCTCGAAAATCTGGACCCGGCGACGCTCGGTCCGGTGGAGCGCGACAGCTACGGCAACATCCGCCTCGCGGAGCTCGACCTGGGACGCCTGCTGCGAGCCAAGGTAACGGAGAGCCTCGCCGCGCGCGGCCTGCGCGTGCAGATTCAGCCGCTCGATCTCGGGTACGAGCTGCGGTGCGCGCCGCCCGACGGATTCGACATTCAGTACTGCCGCGGGCTCGGCTATTCGGCGATTCGCTTTCTGCTGCAGGGCGGCAGCGGGGCGATGGTCACGGTGCAGGGCGACCGGCTGGTGCCGATTCCGTTCGCCGACATCATCGATCCGGCCACGGGACGCATCCGGGTGCGCCGGGTCGACGTCGAGTCCGAGATGTACGCGGTGTATCTCTCGTACATGATCCGCCTGCGGCCCGAAGATTTCGCCGATCCGGCGCGGGTGCGGGCGCTTGCGACCGCGGGCCGTCTCGCCGACGGGGAGTTCGTGAAACGGTTCCGCCCGGTGGCGGATGCGCTGCCGCAGGCCGCGGCGCGCGTGGGGCCGATGGTCGGGTAGGCACGATGCAAGCACCCGCGGCGGACCGGGAGGCCGGCCGCGGGCACGACGGCAGGAGGCGGTGGTGGCAGATGAACCTGGAGGCGATGATCGAGACGACGCGGGCGCTCACCGCGCGCGGCAAGGGTATCCTGGCCGCGGACGAGAGCCACGGCACGATCGGCAAGCGCTTCGCCGCGATCGGGGTGGAGAATACGGCGGAGAATCACCGGCAGTACCGGCAGCTGCTGTTCATGACGCCGGGCGTCGCCGAAATTCTGAGCGGCGTGATCCTCTACGACGAGACGATCCGCCAGAAGGCCGACGACGAAACGCCGTTTCCGCAGCTGCTCGTCCGCCTCGGCATCGTGCCCGGCATCAAGGTCGACGCGGGGGCCAAGCCGCTCGCCGGCGCGCCGGATGAGATGGTCACGGAGGGCCTCGACGGTCTGCGCGAGCGGCTCGCGGAGTACCGCAGCCTGGGGGCGCGGTTTGCCAAGTGGCGTGCCGTGATTCAGATCGGGGAGGGCCGCCCGAGCCGCTACTGCCTCGAGGCGAACGCGCACGCGCTCGGCCGCTACGCGGCGTTGTGCCAGGAGGCCGACCTCGTCCCGATCGTTGAGCCGGAGGTGCTGATGGACGGTTCGCACACGATCGAGCAGTGCTTCGATGCGACCCAGGCCGCGCTCGACACGCTGTTCCGGTCGCTGCGCGACCAGCGGCTCGTGCTGGAAGCGCTGCTGCTGAAGCCCAACATGGTCGTCGCGGGCGCGAAGTGCCCCCGGCAGGCCGGCGTCGAGGAAGTCGCGGAGGCGACCGTACGCTGTCTGCGCCGTACCGTGCCCGCGGCGGTGCCCGGCGTGATGTTTCTCTCCGGCGGACAGACGCCGGAGCACGCGACGCAGCATCTGAACGCGATGAACATGCTGCCGGGGCCGAGGCCGTGGGCATTGAGCTTCTCGTTCGCCCGCGCACTGCAACAGCCGGCGATGGACGCCTGGCGGGGCTCGCCGGCCGCGGTCCAAGCCGCGCAGCAGGCGTTTCTGCGCCGGGCGCGGCTGGTTTCAGCCGCCCGCGAGGGCCGGTACACTCCGGCGATGGAACAGGCCGCGGCGGCGGGTCCGGGACGGCGTTAGTCCGCTGATCGGCGACGACGGTCATGGCCGCGGCCGCTCCGGCGGCCGC
>DASSJF010000055.1 GCA_035691305.1 bacterium | reverse complement strand
GGCGTCAGCCGGAGCCCATCCCGCCCCCGCGGGCCCGCCCCCGGCCCGGCCGGAGCGGCCGGCTGCACGGGCTGCGGGCGGGCGGTCTGCGGCGCCGGCGCGGGACCGGAAGCAACCGCCGGGGTCTCGGCGGCCGGCGCGGCCCGAACGGCCGGGCGCGCCGCGCCGCTTTCGCGGATCGTCGCGATCGCCGTCCCGGCGGTCACCGTCTGCCCTTCCTGCACGAGGATCTGCTCGAGCACTCCGGCGTACGGCGAGGGCATCTCCACGTTGACTTTGTCGGTGATGACCTCGACGAGCGGCTCGTACTTGGCGACGGTGTCGCCCTGCTGTTTGAGCCAGCGTCCGAGCGTGCCTTCGTGCACACTCTCGCCAAGTTGGGGCATCTTGATCTCGGTGGCCATGGCGTTCGCCTGCCCGTTCGCGTCGTTGTCCCGCGCCTTACCGGCTATCAGTACGCGACGACGGTGCGGGCGGCCGCCGCGATCTTCGCCGCGTCCAGCATAAACCAGTTCTCGAGCGGGGTCGAAAACGGCACGCCCGGCACGTCGGGGCCGCCGAGCCGGGTGGGCGGGGCGTCGAGGAAACGAAATCCCTCTTCCGCGATCAGCGCGGCGATCTCCGCGCCGAACCCCGCGAACCGGTTGTCCTCGTGAACGATCAACGCCCGATTGGTGCGCTCCACCGACTCGAGGATCGTCCCCGCGTCGAGGGGCTTGATGGTGCGGAGATCGACGACCTCGGCCTCCACGCCCTCGCGGCTCAGCGCGTCCGCGGCGGCCAGCGACTCGTGCAGCATCAGGCCGTAGGCGAAGATGCTGAGGTCGCGGCCGGGACGGCGGACGAGCGCCGGGCCGATCGGCACCAGGTGGTCGCCGTCAGGCACGTCGCCCCGGATCGACCGGTACAGCTTCTTGTGCTCGAGATAGATCACGGGGTCGGGATCGCGGATGGACGACTTGAGCAGCCCCTTGGCGTCGTCGGGGGTGCCCGGCGCGACGATCTTGAGTCCGGGGATGTGCGCGTAGAACGCTTCGATCGACTGCGAGTGGTAGAGCGCTCCGTGCACGCCGCCGCCGTAGGGCACCCGGATCGTCATCGGACACTCATAGTCGTTGTTGGAGCGGTACCGGAGGCGCGCCACTTCGCTCAGGATCTGGTCGAACGCCGGGTGGATGAAATCGGCGAACTGGATCTCCGGCACGGGCAGCAGGCCGTTCACCGACATCCCCAACGCGACGCCGATGATCGTCGACTCCGCGAGCGGCGTGTCGAGCACGCGCGCCTCGCCGAACGCCTGGGAGAGGCCGTCGGTGACCCCGAAGACGCCGCCCTTGCGGCCGACGTCTTCCCCGAGCACGACGATACGCTCGTCTCGGGCCATCTCCTCGTGGAGCCCGTCGTGGATCGCGTCGAGGTAGCGCTTCTCCGCCATTGGCTAGGCGCGAAACCGCGGGTTCGGGGGCTCGGCGTAGACCCACCGCGCAGCCGTGGCGGGATCGGGCAGCGCCGCCTCCTCCGCCATCTCGGTCCCGAGGTCGATCTCGTGCTGGATGCGGGAGAGGATTTCCCTCTCGCGTACGTCGCTGAGAATGCCCCAGCCGCGCAATTCTTCGGTAAAGACGTGCACGGGGTCGCGCGCGCGGTCCCGCGCGATCTCGTCGGCCGGACGGTATTTTTCCTGCTGGTCGTCGCTGCTGTGCGCCGTCAAGCGCGGCACCATGACCTCGAGCAGCGTCGGCCCCTCGCCTCGGCGGGCCCGCGCCGCGGCGTCCCTCGCCGCCGCGTAGGCGTGCAGCACGTGGCTGCCGTCGACGGTCACGCCGGCCATGCCGAAGCCGGCCGCGCGCGCCGCGACGTTCGGCACCGCCATCTGCTTGCTGAGCGGTACCGAGATCGCGTAGCCGTTGTTCTCGACGACGAAGATGACGCCGAGCCGGTGGATCGCCGCGAAGTTGAGCGCCTCGCCAAAGTCGCCTTCGCTCGTCGAGCCGTCGCCGAGCTCGGTCAGCGCGATCTCGCCGGTCTGCCGGACCTTCGCGGCGTAGGCGATGCCCGCCGCGTGGAGGCACTGTGTCGCGACGGGACTGCTCGTAGACAGAATTTTGTAGTGTCGGTGCCCGTAGTGCCCGGGCATCTGCCGGCCGCCGCTGCTCGGGTCGGGCGCCTTGCCGAGCTGGATCAGAAAGATCTCCGCGGCCGGCATGCCCTTCGTGAGCACCGCGGCTACCGAGCGGTAGAACGGGACCAGCCAGTCTTTTTCGGTGTTGAGGGCGTAGACGGTGCCGACCTGGGCGCCCTCGTGGCCCTGCCCCGAAATGACGAAAGCCGCCTTCCCGGAGCGCTGCAGCGCCCACATCCGGTCGTCGACGGCGCGGGCGAGCCGTAGATAGTAGTACATGTCGAGGACGTCGGCTTCGCTGAGCCCGAGGCTCTTCGGGGTCAAATCCTCGCGTGGCTTGGCCCGCGTGTCGGGTACGCTCATGTGGGCTACCTGTAAACTTTCCCCGCGTTTCGAGGGCGCTCCTCTACCCTTCCCGCGCCCGACCAAGCCGCCCTACCCGTGGATCGCCCGGCCGAGCGCGCCGAGCGCCGCCTCGTGTATCGCCTCCGACAGCGTGGGATGGGCGTGGACCGCCTGCCCGATCTCCAGCGCCGTGGCCTCGAGGCTCTTGCCGAGCACCGCCTCCGGCAGCAACTCCGTGACCTCCGGACCGGCGAGATGCACGCCGAGGATCTCGCCCAGTTCGCGGTCCGCGACGATCTTCACGAGGCCCTCGCGGCGGTTGAGGATCGCCGCACGGGCGTTGGCCATGAACTGGCCGCGGCCGACCACGACGTCGTGGCCGGCTTCCTTCGCCTGCCGCTCCGTCAGGCCGACGCTCGCCACCTGCGGAATCGAATACGTGCATCGCGGCATCAGATTCGGATCGAGCCGCGGGGGAGTGCGCCCCGCGATCGCCTCCACGGCGACGACCGCCTCGGCGGATGCGACGTGCGCCAGCAGGAGGCCGCCGATCACATCGCCCGCGGCGTAGATCGTGTCGACGGAGGTCCGCATCCGCTCGTCGACCGGGAGCGCGCCGCGCTCCACCCCGAGGCCGATCGCCTCGAGCCCGAGCCCGTCGACCAGCGGCGCGCGGCCCACCGCGACCAGCGCGTAGTCCGCGGCAACCGCCTCCTCGGCATCGCCCGTCCGCAGCGCGACCCGCACGCCGCCCGCGTCCGGCCGGACGCCCGTCACGGCCGCGCCGGTCTTCACCGTCACGCCGCGGCGCTGCAGCGCCTTCGTGAGCACCGCGGACACCTCTTCGTCCTCGAGCGGCAGGCACGACGGCAGATACTCGATCAGCGTCACCTTGGCCCCGAACGCCGCGAAGATGCTCGCGAACTCCGAGCCGACGGCGCCGGCGCCGATGATCGCGATCGAGCCCGGCACCTCCGCGAGCCGAAGCGCCCCGGTGCTGTCCAGCACCCGCTCGTTGTCGATCGTCACGCCCGGCAGGCTTCTAGGTGTTGAGCCGGTCGCGAGCAGCACCGCCGCGGCCTGAACGTCCATCGTCGATCCGTCGGCCGCCGTCACGCGGATGTGCGTCGGATCGAGCAGACGCGCGTCGCCGGGAATCACGGTGATCCCGTTCGTGCGCATCTGATACTCGACGCCGCGGAAGTTCGTGGTGACGACGCGCTCCCTGCGGCGGTGCAGCGCCGCCATGTCGAGGCGCGGCTCCCCCACGGCGATCCCGAACTCGGCAGCCCGGCGAACGTCCTCGAGCAGCTGCGCCGTGTGGAGCAGCACCTTCGTCGGGATGCAGCCGACGTGGAGGCAGGTTCCGCCGATCTTCTCGCGCTCGACAAGGGCGCTGCGGAGCCCGAGCTGCGCGGCGCGAATGGCGCCGACGTAGCCGGCCGGCCCGCCGCCGACGACCACGAGATCAAACGAATCCATGCGGACCTCCGTACGTCATGCCTGATCCAGCGGCAGCTCGGCGAGCGGTTTGCGCCCGGCGAAGCCTTCGCCGGTGCCGTGCCAGAACGCGATCGCGGGCTCGCCGAGCCGCCAGCAGAGAAACACGGTCCGGCCGCCCCGCACGCGCGCCGGGAAATCGACGAGGCCGGCGTCGACGTCCCGGAGGATGCAGCCGATCTCTTCGAGCTGTTGCGCGATCCCCGACAGCTTCGTCGCGAGCGCGTCGAGGCGTTTCTGCTCTTCGCCGACCGCGCCGAGCACCGCCTCGCCGGCGTCGAGACGCTTCCACAGCATCTCGATCTGGGTCTTCTTCAGCATGGCCTCGTCGCGGGTGCGGCGCAGGGCTTCCAGCGTCTCGCGCAGCCTCGGCAAGAGCGTCTGCGCTTCCGGCACGGTGAAGTACCGCACCGGCGTCAGGGCCGCGCGGTGACCGGCGACGCCGTCGCGTACCGACGGCCGGTCCCGCTCTCGCGGGACGGCGCCGGCCGAGGACGCGGCATCGAAGCGACGACGAGCGTGCTGCCCGCCCGCGGATCTTCGGGGTGGCGCGACGGCCGGCCCGCGGGGCCCGGACGTGGCACGGCCCGCGTCCGTGTGGGAGGATGCCCGCGCCGGCGGCCGGATTTCGCGGCGGTCCGGAGCACGGCGGCCGCCGCGGACTTCGCGCCGCGGCGCCGTTCCCCGGGGCGCAGAGGCCGGCGGTGGATCGCCGACCGGCGCACCCGGTCGAGGAACAGCACCCCGTTGAGGTGGTCGATCTCGTGCTGCAGGATGCGGGCGACGTAGCCCGTCGCGCGCAGCCCGACCCGCTGCCCGGTGACCAGCGTGCCGTCGACGGTCACGTGAAGCGCCCGCCTGACCGGCGCGACGACCCCGGGAATGCTGAGGCAGCCCTCCACCGCGACCTGCGCGCCGGATCGGCGCAGGAGGCGCGGATTTACGAGCGCGAGCAACCCGCGGCCCGTGTCGGCCACGAGCACCCGCAGCGGTACGCCGATCTGCGGGGCGGCGAGCCCGACGCCCTGCGCATGCCGCATCGTCACCGCCATGTCCGCGACGAGACGCCGGATCGACGCGTCGAGCCGGCCGACGGGCCGGCTGCGCCGGCGCAGGACCGCGGCCGCCCTATCGCCGACCGTGACGATGCGCCGCACGCGGCCGCGCGGGGCGCGGACGGGGATGCGTCCGTTGCGTGAGGCAGGTCTTGATGCCGTCGCGGCCGGCGCCGCGGCCGCGCGTAACGACGCCTTAGCAGGTCTCGGCATGCGGACTATCTGTTTGGAAGCGGACTACGCTTTCACCTTCACCGTGTGCCAGCCCTCGCCGCCGTCCGGCAGCGTCGGCTTGGGGCCCATCGGCTGCATCTTGCCCGCGCCGTCGTACGCGCGCACTTTCATCGTGTACTCGCCCGGCGCCGGCGGCTTCCACTCGACGGACCAGAGCTGCCAGCAGTTCACGTTGAACGGCTCTTTCACCGCGGCCGGGAGCCACGTCTTGCCGTCGTCGGGACTGACTTCCACCCTCGAGATGCCGCGGTTGCCCGCGTACGCCCAGCCGCCGAGCGCGATCATCCCGTTCTCGCGCTGCTCGACGAGGAACGCGCTGCTCACCTTGACGATCGCTTCCTTGCTCCAGCCCTGATTTTCCCAGTAGCCGTTGAAGTCGTGGTTCGCGACCTCGATGCTCGTGAGCCACTTCGGCTGCTTCATCCCGTAGCGGTTCAGCAGCAGCAACCGCACCGGCGCCCCGTGCTTCTGCGGGATCGGCTCGCCGTTCATCTCGTAGGCGAGCAGCGTCTCCGGGTCGTCGGCGATCGAGAACGCGATCGACTCCGAATACCCGTCGGCGGCGCGCCAGATGACCGTCGTCGCGCCCGGCTTGACGCCGGCCTTCGCCAGCACGTCCCGCACCCGAACGGCCTTCCACTTGGCGTTCCCAATCAGGTCGCCGCCCACCTCGTTGCTGATGCACTGGAACGTCTGGTAGCGCTCCACCGGGGGAAACGCCTTCACCTCGTCCAGCGAGAGTTTGAGGGGCGTGTTCACGAGCCCGGTGACCTCGAGGCGCCACTTGCCGACATCGACCGTCGGATCGAAAAAGTTCTTCGAGATCTGGTAGAACGAGCCGACCGGCGTCACCTCGGGCGGCATGCCCTTGATCATGCGGAACGCCGCCGCGGCCGCCGACGCAACCGCGCCGGCCGCCGCCGAACCCCACGCGGCGAGTTGCGTGCCGAGCGCCGCGCCCGCGACGATCAGCGCGGACCGTCGCAGCAAATGACGGCGCCCGAGCCCGCGGTCGAGGCGGACGCCCCCGCCCGCCCGAATCTGTGCCGGCACGCGCGCCAGCCACGCCAGCACCAGCGCGTACGCGATACACGCAAGCGCCATCGGGAGAGCCGGATCCGAGACCACGGTGGAGAGCGGCGCCCCGAGCGCGCCGCCTTCGATCAGCGGGAGGAACCCGAACGTCAGAACAACCCACGCGACCACAGCCGTCACCACCGCGCCGCGCAGCGGCGACCACCGTGCGCGCGCCGCGACGGCGGCGTACAGCATTCCGGCGACGCCGAACCCGATCAGGATCGCCAGAATGGCCATGCCGAACCCGAGCGGCTTGGCGGCATGCTGCAGCTTGGCCAGGATCAGCGCGAACACCTGATACGGCAGGAGACGAATCATGCGCTCGGCGAGCGCCTCCTGCAGCGTCGGCATGTTGGTGGCGAAGCGGTAGGCAAAGAGCACCGCCACCGCGACGGCGCCGCCGGCCGCGCCGGCGAAGAATCCCCGCGTTTTCGAGATGGTCATGGGCCCGTCACCCCACGCTCGGCGGCTTCAGGCAGCCGCTCGGGCGTATTGTATCCCCCGCCGTGTAAAGATACGACAAAGATCCTGCAAAGGTTACCGTCCGTCCGCGGGAACGAGCCGCGATTGCCCGGCGCCTCGCCACGTCGACTTAACTCCGGGAGCCGCGACCCTCCCAGTCGTCGCCGGTCGCGGCCAGCTCCTGCTGGCGCCGCGTCGTCACGTCGACAAGCCACTGGGGATCCTCGTAGACGTAGTCCTTGCGCAGCGGGTGGCCCTTCCAGTCCGCGCTCATCATGATCCGGCGGAGGTCCGGATGGCCCTCGAAGACGATGCCGAAGAGATCGTAGGCTTCGCGCTCGTGCCAGTCGGCGCCGGGCCACAACTCGACGACCGAGGAGATCGACGGCCGCTCCTTCGGAATCGAGGTCTTGAGCGTGAGCCCGTGCCCCAGATTGACCGACGCCAGGTGGTAGATCATCTCGAACCGATCCGGCCAGTCGATCGCCGACACGAAGGACAGATACGACATGTCGAACTCGGGGTTGTCGCGCAGCCACCGGCAGACGTCGAGCAGCCGCTCGCTCGGGACGCGGAAGGTCTCGCCGCGATAGTGGTAGATCTTCGACTCTTCCTTCCGCAGCGGGCGTGGCGCCGGCTTCCCCTCGGCCTTGGCCTGCTCCGCCGCGGCCTGCCACTCGCGCTCCTTGGCCTTCCACTCCTCCTCGGCCTTCGCTTCCTCGGCGCGCTGCTCGGCCTGGAGATCCTGGAGCTCCGGGAAGCGCTCGAGCATCAGCGCGATGCGCTCCGGCCTCATGACGTGCGCCTCCCGGTGCCGTCGCGATGTCCGTTGTGGCGGTGTGCGCCCCCGACAATGCCCGTCGCGATCGGCTCTTTGGGCACGGCGCGGTGCAGCTCGTCGAGGTTGTAGAGCAGCGTGCTGCGGTCGAACGTCGAGGACTCGTAGTGCGGCACGAAGACGATCGCTTCCGTCGGGCAGACTTCCACGCAGAAGCCGCAGTACTGACACTTGTCCATCTCGATGTCGAAGCGGCTCAGCACACGTTCCTTGCCTTTGCCGGACGCCTCGATGTGGATGCAGCGCGACGGACAGACGCGCTCGCACTGGAAGCAGATGATGCAGCGGTCTTTGCCGGTCTCGGGATCGATCGGCAGCGCCAGCAGGCCGTGGAAGCGGTTCGAGACCGCGAGACGTTCGATCGGATATTTGACGGTCACCTTACGGCGCAGCATCACCTGCCACGTCAGCCCGAGGCCCGTCGCGAGGGCCTTCGCCGCGCCCGCGACCCGTCCGCCGATGTTCACGCGCCGGGGAACCACGCCCATCCGCCGGGTACCCTCCTTACCGGTCTACGTCCGACAGCACGATGTCGATGCTGCCCAGGATCGCGATCACGTCCGCGATCTTCCAGCCGCGCATCATTTCCGACAGGGCGAACAGGTTGCTGAACGACGGCGCCCGGATCTTGACGCGATACGGCATTTCCGCGCCGTCGCTGACGAGGTAGATCGCCAGGTCGCCGCGCGCGGACTCCGTGCGGACGTAGGCCTCGCCCCGCGGCGCCTTCATCGTCATCGGCACGCGGGAGCGCACCTCGCCGCCGGGCAGCTCCTTCAGCGCCT
The DNA here is from genome assembly GCA_035691305.1 of bacterium. Lineage (NCBI taxonomy): Bacteria > bacterium. The sequence continues at coordinate 5,581 of DASSJF010000055.1, read as the reverse complement.
GGCGCACGATCCGCGACGACTGCCGCATCTCCTCCAGCCGCACCTGGTAGCGCGCGAAGCAGTCGCCCTCCGTGAACACCGGCACGTCGAAGTGCATCCGGTCGTAGACCTCGTACGGCTCGGCCTTGCGCACGTCCGTCGCGATTCCGCTGGCGCGGCCGACCGGCCCGCTCGCCCCCATCGCGATCGCCTCGCGGCGCCGGATCACGCCCACGCCCTTCGTGCGCGCGACGAAGATCGGGTTGGCCGTGAGGAGCTTGTCGTACTCGACGACGCGCTGGTCGAAGTAGTCGAGGAACGTCTTCACCTCGTCCGTCCACCCGGCGGGCGGATCGACGTAGACGCCGCCGATCCGGAAGTACGCGTGGTGGAGTCTCCCGCCCGTGACCTTTTCGAACAGGTCGAGGATCATCTCACGCTCGCGGAAACACCACAGGAAGACCGTGGTCGCGCCGAGGTCGATGCCCCACGTCCCGAGCCAGACGAGGTGGCTCGCGATCCGCTGCAACTCGTCGAAGATCACGCGCAGGTATTTGCCGCGCTCCGGGACCTCGATGCCGGCGAGGCGCTCGACCGCGAGACAGTACACCTGCTCGTTCTGCATCGCGATCAGGTAGTCCATGCCGCGGTCGGCGAGCGAGACGTTCTGGACGTAGAGGCGGTGTTCCATCATCTTCTCGACCGACGAGTGGAGGTAGCCGATGTCCGGCTTCACGTCCACGATGTTCTCGCCGTCGAGCGTGACGACGAGGCGCAGCACGCCGTGCGTGCTGGGGTGCTGCGGCCCCATGTTCAGCATCAGCTCTTCCGTGCGGAGCGCCGTCGACACGGCTATCTCGGCCCCGCCCTGTCCGGCGCAGCATATCCCCCGTCGGGGGCCGGCCCGCGGGATGCGCGGGCGTCGCCGGCCGCCCTCACGGGCGGCCTCCCGCGGTCCGCGCCGCGATCGCGTCGAGCGCCTGCTTGCGGAGGAACGGCTCCTTCTTGATCTGCTCCTGCAGCTTCAGGATGCCCTCGATCAGCGCCTCGGGCCGCGGCGGGCAGCCGGGCACGTAGACGTCGACCGGCACGACCTGGTCGATGCCCTTCAGGATCGAGTAGTTGTCGTAGTAGAACGGGCCGCCGCACGTCGCGCACGACCCCATGGAGATGACGTACCGCGGCTCCGGCATCTGCTCCCACAGGCGACGGACGATCGGGGCCATCTTCAGCGTCGCGCGGCCCGCCACGATCATGAGGTCGGCCTGCCGCGGCGTCGCGCGTGGGATCACGCCCATCCGGTCGAGGTCGAACCGGCTCGCGAACGCGGCCATCATCTCGATCGCACAGCACGCGAGCCCGAACGTGAGCGGCCACAGCGAGCTGGCGCGCCCCCAGTTGAGGGCGGCCTCGACGGTGGTCAGAATGAGGCCGCCGCCCGGGAGGCTGTCGAGGATCCCGACCATCTCCGCCACAGGCGCGATCTGGCTGCGCTTGGGCTCGGCCGCGGGCGTCCCCTCGGGCCGCGGGCCTACGAATCCGATCGACATGCGGACCTCCTACGGCTCACGCCTTGTCGCGCCCCGCCTCCGCCGTCGCCGCCGGGCCCGGGTACCCGAGCTCCTGCAGCGCCATCTCGAGCGTGATCCACGAAAGCGTCGCGCACTTCACCCGCACCGGGAACTTCCGCACCCCCGCCAGCGCGACCAAGTCGCCCATCTCGTCGACCTCCGGTTCGGCGCCGGACGGGATGTGCATCATCGCCTTGAACGCGGCGATAAGACGGTTCGCCTCCGCCACCGGCTTGCCCTTGAGCTGCTCGGTCATCATCGACGCGGACGCCTGGCTGATCGAACACCCTTTGCCCTCGAACCGCACGTCCTCGATGACGCCGTCCCGGACCCGGAGCGAAACCGTGATCTCGTCGCCGCAGAGCGGATTGGCCCCCTCGCGCTTCGCGTCGGCCGGATCGGCGACGCCGCGGTTGCGGGGGTGGCTGTAGTGGTCGAGAATTACGTCGCGGTACAGCTCATCCAGCGACACGAAACAGTTCCCTCGTCTTCAAGAGCGCCCGGCAGAGCGCGTCGATTTCCTCGCGGATCGTGTAGACGTAAAAGCTCGCGCGCGCGGACGCGCCGATGCCGAGCTTGCGGTGCGCGGGCTTCGCGCAGTGATGGCCGGCGCGCACGCAGATCCCCTCGCCGTCGAGCACCTGCGCGATGTCGTGGGGGTGGATCCCGTCCATCCAGAACGATACCACGCCGCCGCGCTCGTCGACCCCGGGACCGAGCACGTGCAGGCCCGGAATCTCGGACAGCTGGGCCAGCGCGTAGTGGGTGATCGAGCGCTCGTGCTCCTGGACGTTCTTCATCCCGAGATTCTGGAGGTAGTCGATCGCGACCCCGAAGGCGATCGTGTCGCCCACGTTCATGGTGCCCGCCTCGAACTTCCACGGCACCTCGTTCCACTCCGCGCGATCGAGCCAGACGTCGGAGATCATCTCCCCGCCGCCCTCGAACGGCTCCATCTCCTCGAGCAGCTCGCGGCGGCCCCACAGACCGCCGGTGCCCATCGGCCCCAGCATCTTGTGCCCGGTGAACCCGTAGAAGTCGACGCCGAGCGCCCGCACGTCGACCGGCCGGTGCGGCGTCGACTGCGCGCCGTCCACGACGACGACGGCGCCGCGGGCATGCGCCGCCTCGGCGATCGTCTCCACCGGCGTCACGGTGCCGAAAGTGTTGCTCACGTGCGCGAGCGCGACGATCTTCGTGCGGTCCGTCAGCAGGCGGTCGAGGCCGTCGAGCACCAGCCGGCCGCGGTCGTCGAACGGGATGTGCCTGAGGCGCGCGCCGCGCTCGGCGACCAGCATCTGCCAGGGCACGAGGTCGCTGTGGTGCTCCAGCTCGGTCGTCAGGATCTCGTCGCCGGGCCCGACGTGGCGGCGGCCCCAACCGTAGGCCACCAGGTTGAGGGCCTCCGTGACGTTGCGGGTGAAGACGACTTCCGCGGGCTCGGCCGCGCCGATAAACCGGGCGACCTTGGCGCGCGCGGCCTCGTACTCCCCGGTCGCGCGCTCCGCGATCGCGTAGACGCCGCGGTGGATGTTCGCGTTGTATTCGCTGTAGTACGTGACGATCGCGTCGATGACCTGACGCGGCTTCTGCGACGTCGCGGCGCTGTCCAGGTAGACGAGCGGTTTTCCGTTCACCGTCTGCCCGAGGATCGGAAAGTCGTCTCGGATCGTCGCCGGGATGCCCATCATCGTGCCTCCGGGGAGGACAACTCTACCGGCGGTGCGGCAATTCCGCGGACCGCCGCGGCCCGGTCGCCACGAGCACGTCGTCCCCCTCCACCTTCACCGCGTACGTCGCCACGGAGCGCACGGCCGGCAGCGAAAGCACGCGCCCCGTCTTCACGTTGAACCGCGCGCCGTGGCGGGCGCAGACGACGACCTCGCCCGTGAGCCCCCCCTCGCTGAGCGACGCCTCTTCGTGCGTGCATGTGTCGTCGATCGCGTAGAACTCGCCGTCGACGTTCGCGACCGCGATCGCGTGCCCGCCCGCCTCGACCCGGACGATGGCACCGGGCGGGATGTCGGCGCGGCGCGCCACGCGGACGAACTCCCCGGCAGGCGCGGAGCCCGCGCTCACGCGTATCCCGCCATCTTGCGCGCGATGGCGCCGCTCAGCCATTCGCGCACCGACTCGATCGGGATCCGGTCGAAGATCTCGCCGAAGAACCCGTCCACCATCATCCGCACCGCGGCGGCGCGCGGCAGGCCGCGGCTCATCAGGTAGAAGATCTGTTCGTCGTTGAGACGGCTCGTGCTCGCGCCGTGCGTGCACCGCAGGTCGTTGGCCATGATCTCGAGCTTCGGCATGCTGTCCGCGCGGGCGCCCTCGGACAGAATGAGGTTGCGGTTCAGCTGGAACGCGTTCGTCTTCTGCGCGCCGTGGTCGGCCCGGATCAGCCCGGCGAAGATCGACCGCGCCTTGTCCTTGAGCGCGCCCTTGTACAGCAGGTCGCTCGTCGTGCTCGGCGCGGCGTGCTCTTGCAGCGTGTGGTAGTCGAAATGCTGCGCCCCGTCGCCGAAGAGCACGCCCAGCATCTCCGACGTGCCGCCTTCGCCGAGCAGGCGCGACTCGACGTTCGTTTTCACGAGACCGGCGCCGAAGCCGATCATGAGCGTGTTGACGGTGGCGTCGCGCCGGACGACCGCGCGGACGATGCCCACCTCCCAGAGGTTCCGGCCCCAGTCCTCGAGGTTCACGTAGCGGATCTGCGCGCCGGCGCCGGGGACAAGCTCGACCGCGTGGTCCGCAAACGTCCGCGCGGCGCCGTCGGTCGATCCGAACACCTCGACCAGGGTCACCCGCGCGCGCTCGCCGGTGACGATGAGCGTGCGCGGCAAGAAAGCCACGCCCTCCTGTGTGAGCCACGTCCCGGTGGCCAGCTGGAGATCGACCTCGACGCCGGCCGGCACGTAGAGAAACGTGCCGCCCTGCCAGAGCGCGGCGTTGAGCGCGCGGTACTTGTTCTCGCCGGAACGGACCACCGCACCCAGGTGCGGCCGGACAAGGTCCGGATGCGCGCGCACGGCGTCCGCGAGCGACGAGAAAATGATCCCGTCCTTGGCGAGCGACGGCGCGAGCCGCGACTGAATCGCGGCGCCGTCGACGACGAGCCGCAGGCCCGCGGCCGCATCGGGATACCCCACGAGCGACATGAGACCGGCCGGCGCCTTCGGCTTCTGAGCCGGCGCCTCGACCGGCCGGAGCGCCCCGAAGTCGAGCGGCCTCAGGTCGGTCCGCCGCCATTCCTCGCCGGCGTCCGGGGGCACCGGCAGCCGGACGAACTCCTCCCACGCCGCGAGCCGCTGCTCGCGCAGCCAGTCGGGTTCGCCCGCGGCGGCGCTGAGCCGCGTCACCAGCGCGCGGTCCAGCCCTGTCTGCGCGGGATCCCCGGCCGCCTTCGCGGCCTCCTGCGCACTCGTCACCGTCGATGGATTCTTGCTCACCATGTCCTCCGTTGCGTTGCGAGAGGGCAGGACCGCCGCCCCGCCCTCCCGTGATCCTTGCACGGCGTCCGCCGGAGCCGATGCGGGCGGCGTTAGCCCACCGATCCTTCCATCTCGAGCGCGATCAGCCGGTTGAGCTCGACGCTGTACTCCATCGGCAGCTCGCGCGAGATCGGCTCGATGAAGCCGCGGACGATCATGTTCATCGCCTCGTCCTGGTTCACACCGCGGCTCATCAGGTAGAAGAGCTGCTCGTCCGAGACCTTGGAGACCGTCGCCTCGTGCGTCACCTGCACGTCCGTCTCGTCGATCTCCATCGTCGGGTAGGTGTCCGACCGCGACTTGTCGTCCAGGATCAGCGCGTCGCACCGCACCGCGCACTTGCTGCCGTGCGCGCCCGGATACACCTTCACGAGCCCCCGGTAGCCGGCACGGCCGCCCGACTTGCTGATCGACTTGCTGACGACCGACGACTGCGTGTGCGGCGCGGCGTGAATCACCTTGCCGCCGGGGTCCTGGTGCTGCCCCTCGCCGGCGAACGCCACGGACAGGATCTCCGCCTTGGCGCCCGGCTCCAGCATGTAC
>DASSJF010000054.1 GCA_035691305.1 bacterium | reverse complement strand
GGCGGTGATCCTGCTCGGCCTGTTCGCGTTCGTCGTGCGGCGGACGTGGTTCGGCCTCGCCCTGCGCGGCGTCGCGCAGAACCGGCTCGGCGCAATTGCCGCGGGCATCGATCTCGGCCGGATCGACATGCTGGCGTTCGGAATCGGAGTGGGGCTGGCCGGAGCCGCGGGCGCCTTGCTCGCGCCGGTGTTTCTCGTCTTCCCGGAGAGCGGCGCGCTCAGCACCGTCAAGGGCTTTGAGATCATCGTGATCGGCGGGCTCGGCTCGCTGCCCGGCAGCGTCGTCGGCGGTCTGCTGCTCGGTCTGGTCGAGAGCCTCGGCTCCGTCCTGTTGTCGCCGTCGTTCCGGGACGTCTACGGGTTCGGGGCGCTCCTGCTGATTCTCGCGCTGCGGCCGACCGGGCTGTGGGGCGAACGGCTGCGCGAAGCGTGAACGCGACGCGCGGCGCCCTCGGCGCCGCGGGGCTCGTCGCGGCGGCGCTCTTGCCGCTCGTCCTCGGCTCGTACCACGTCCACGTGCTGACGGCGGCGCTCTACTACGTCGTGCTCGCCTCGTCGTGGAACCTGCTTGCCGGCTACACCGGCCTCTTTTCGCTCGCCCACCATGTCTTTGCCGGGATCGGCGCCTACGCCTCCGCGCTGCTCGTCCTGCGTACCGGTCTCCCCATTCCGCTCGGGGTGGCCGCCGGCGCCGCGCTGGCCGGCGCGGTCGGCTTTGCCCTCGGCAGCGTGACGCTGCGCCTGCGGACGCTGTATCTCGCGCTGGCGACGTGGGCCTTCGCAGAATCGACCAGGGTCGCGGTCTCGATGGAATACGGGATCACCCGCGGCGACCTCGGGCTGGCCGTGCCGAAGCTGTTTCCGGGCGCCGGGCCGGCGCCGTACTACGAGGTGTTTCTCGTCTCCGCGGTGGCGGCCGTCTGCGGCGTCGCCTGGCTGCTGCGCACCCCCACCGGCTACCGGCTCCGCGCGATCAGGGACGACGAGGGCGCGGCACGGGCCGCGGGGGTCAACACCGTGCGCTGGAAGCGCTTCGCATTCGCCGTCGCCAGCAGCGCCTCGGGCGCGGCCGGCGCACTCTACGGCCATTACATCGGACTGCTCAGCCCCGTCGCGATGAAGTTCGACGAGATGGCGCTGATCATCATCATGGTGATTCTCGGCGGCCAGCGGACGATCGCGGGGCCGGTCGTCGGGGCGGTGACGGTCGAGGTGGTCTCCGAAGCGCTGCGCGCGTACGGGCAGATCCGCATGGTGATCTTCGCGCTCGTCGTGCTGGCGGTGATGCGGATCTATCCGCCGGGCCTCGTCGGGCTGGTGCGGGCCGGGGCGGGGCGGCTGCCGTTCCGGCGCCGGGCCGCCGACCTTCGGGCGGCCGCCTGACGAGGTGAGGGAGCGGTCGCACCCGCGGAGAATAGCGATAGATCAGCAGGCTGCAGGGAGGGCACTCGATGCACCTTTCCGAGGCAGTGCGCGCCATCACCCCGTCCATGACCATCGCGATGGACGACCGGGCCCGCCGGCTCCGCCGCCAGGGCGTGGACGTTCTCAGCTTCGCCGCGGGCGAGCCGGACTTCGACACGCCGGACTCGGTCAAGCACGCCGCGATCGCGGCGATCCGTGAGGGCTTCACGAAGTACACCGGACCCGCGGGCATTCCCGAACTGCGCAGCGCGGTGGCGGCGCACCTCAAGGAGACCTACGGCGCGACCTACGCGGCCGACGAGGTCGTGATCACGGCCGGCGGCAAGCCCGCGCTCTACTTCGCGCTGCAGGCGATCTGCGAGCCGGGCGACGAGGTGCTGATCCCGATCCCGGCGTGGGTCTCCTACGCGGAGCAGGTGCGGCTGGTGGGGGCCCGGCCGGTGTTCGTGCCGACCGACGCCGCCTCGGGCTGGCAGCCGCTTCCCGACCGCGTCGCGGCGCTCGTCTCGCCCCGCACCCGCGCGATCATCCTGACGTCCCCGCACAATCCGACCGGCGCGATTTACGATCGGGAGACGCTCGAGGGCGTGGTGCGCCTCTCGGAGCGGCACGGCTTCTACCTGTTGAGCGACGAGATCTACGAGAGCATGGTCTACGACGGCGCCCATCACATCTGTGTGCCGGGCGCCTGGCCCGCCGCGCGCGACCGCATCATACTGCTGAACTCGATGTCCAAGACCTACGCGATGACGGGCTGGCGCATCGGGTTCGCGGCCGCGCCCCGGGAGATCGCCGACGGCATCATCGCGCTCCAGGGCCACCTCGCCGGCAACCCCAGCTCGATCTCGCAGAAGGCGGCGCTCCACGCGCTCGTGGCCCACGTCAACCTGGAAGAGATGGTCGCGGAATACGACCGGCGGCGCCGCTATGTCGTCGGACGGCTCAACGAGATCGCGGGCGTCCGCTGCGGCATGCCGCGCGGCGCCTTCTACGCCTTCCCCGACGTCCAGGAGTTGCTCGGCCGGGCGGGCGCTCCGGCGACGTCGCTCGCGCTCTCCGAACGGCTGCTCGACGAGGCGCACGTCGCGGTGGTGCCCGGCGAGGCGTTCGAGGCGCCGGGGTTCCTCCGTCTCTCGTACGCGACCTCGATGGACCGGATCAAGGCGGGTCTGGACCGCATCGCGAAAGCGCTGTCGCCGTACGCCGCGCGCGTCTAGGGGGGTGCCGCGATGCCGATGACCGTCTCGCCGTTTCGAACCGAGCCGCTGACCGATTTCGCCCAGCCGGCCGGGCGCCAGGCGATGGAGCAGGCCATTCGGGGCGTCGGCGCCGAGCTCGGCCGCGAGTTTCCGCTCCTTATCGACGGCCGGGAGGTCCGGTCCGGGGCGACGTTTCGCTCGATCAACCCGTCGCAGGCGGACCAGACCGTCGCCGTCGTGCAGCAGGGGACGGGCGACCACGTCGAGCAGGCGGTTCAGGCGGCGCTGCGCGCGTATGAGTCCTGGCAGCGGGTGCCGGCGGAGGAGCGGTGCGCGCTGCTGCTGCGCGCGGCCGCGATTTTGCGTCACCGGCGGCTCCGCGCCGCGGCGTGGATGTCTTTCGAGGTCGGCAAGAACTGGACCGAGGCCGACGCCGACGTGGCCGAGGCGCTCGACTTCCTCGAGTACTACGCCCGCGAGAGCCTGAGGTACGCGCACGGCCCGGCGCTGCCTCCCCTCGCCGGCGAAATGAGCGAGTACCAGTATATCCCGCTCGGCGTCGTCGCCGTAATTTCGCCGTGGAACTTCCCGCTCGCGATTCCGACCGGCATGACGATCGGTGCGATCGCGTCCGGCAATACGGTCGTGATGAAGCCGGCGAGCGACTCCGTCGCCACCGCATACCAGGTCGTCGACGCGCTGCGCGAAGCCGGGCTGCCGCCGGGCGTCCTCAACGTCATTCCCGGCTCCGGGGGCGTCGTCGGCGAGGCGCTCGCCTCGCACCCGAAGGTCCGGATGATCGCGTTCACCGGCTCGAAGGAAGTCGGGACGCATCTCTTCGAGCGGGCGGCGAAGACGCCGCCCGGCCAGATCTGGCTCAAGCGCATCATCGCCGAGATGGGCGGCAAGAACGCGATCATCGTGGACGACGAGGCGGACCTCGACGCGGCGACCGCCGGCGTCATCGCCTCCGCCTACGGCTATCAGGGCCAGAAGTGCTCGGCCGGCTCGCGGGTCGTCGCGACGCCGCGCGCCTACGGCCGTCTCACGGAGATGATCGTCGAACGCGCGCGGGCGCTGGAGATCGGCCCGGGGCCGGAGAACTTTCCCGCGGGGCCGGTCATCAACGCGGCGGCGGAGCGCAAGATCCTCGAATACGTCGAAGTCGGGCGGCGCGAAGGCCGGCTGGCGACCGGCGGCGGGCGTGCGCGAGACGGCGGCTTCTACGTCGCGCCGACCGTGTTCGTGGACGTCGCGCCGGACGCGCGCATCGCCCAGGAAGAGATCTTCGGCCCCGTCGTCGCCGCGATCCCCGCGCGGGACTTCGACGACGCGTTGCGGATCGCCAACGGGACCGCCTTCGGGCTCACGGGTTCCGTCTACACCCTCAATCCCGAGAAGCTCGCGAAGGCCCGGCGCGAATTCATGTGCGGCAACCTCTACCTGAACCGCAAGTCGACCGGCGCCATGGTCGGCACGCATCCGTTCGGCGGCTTCAACATGTCCGGCACCGACAGCAAGGCCGGCGGCCCCGACTATCTGCTCAACTTCCTGCAGCCTAAGGTCGTCGCGTACCGCTACATCTGAGGGCACGGGAGGGGATCAGAGTGCGGAGAATCTGTGCGCTCCTGGCGGCCGCCGTGCTGCTCGGCGGCCTGCTCACGATCGCGTCTGCGCAGGGCGGCCGGCGCGGCGGCACGCTGCGGGCCGGGCTCGACGCCGATCCGCCGACGATGGACCCGCATCTCTCCGGGTCGGCCGTCGACCGCCAGGTCTACCAGAACCTCTACGACAAGCTGGTCGATACCGACGCCGGCCTCGCGATCGTCCCCATGCTCGCGACCTCCTGGACGATCTCGCCGGACGGCAGGGCCGTCACGTTCAAGCTGCGGCAGGGCGTGAAGTTCCACGACGGTACGCCGTTCAACGCGGAAGCGGTGAAGTACAACTTCGAGCGGATGCTCGACCCGAAGTTCCCCTCGGTGCGCCGCAGCGAGATCCGGCCGGTCACCGGCGTGACCGCGACCGACCCGTACACGGTCGTGATCTCCCTCGAGCGGCCCTACAGCCCGCTGCTCTACGTGCTGACGGACCGCGCCGGCATGATGGTGTCGCCGGCCGCCGCCCGGGCCGCCGGGACGAACTTCGCCCAGCATCCCGTCGGGACCGGCCCGTTTGAGTGGGTGGAGCGGGTGCCGCAAGACCACATCACGCTGCGCCGGAACGCCAACTACTGGGTGAAGGGCGAGCCCTACGTCGACGAGGTCGTCTTCCGGCCGATCACGGACGACAACGCCCGCGTCGCCAACGTCAAGTCCGGCGACGTCGACATCATCAATCTGGTGCCGCTGCCCCAGGTCAAGACGCTGACGCAGGAGGCGGCGGCGCCCGGCGCGCGGTTCAAACTCATCGAGCACGGCGCGATGGCGTGGACGGCGCTCTCGCTCAACGTCACGAAGCCGCCGTTCGACAACAAGCTGCTGCGGCAGGCGTTCGCGGCGACGATCGACCGCAACGCGATCGCCAACGTCGTGCTGCAGGGCGCCGCGTATCCCGCCTACTCGCTGTTCCCGAACGGCACCGCGGCGTACGACCCGGGCTTCAAGCTGCCGCCGCGCAGCATCGCCACGGCGAAGGAGAAGCTTCAGGCGGCCGGCCGTCCGGGCGGCTTCGAGTTCGCGCTCATCATCCTGCCGGGCCAGCAGCGCGTCGCGCTTGCCCAAGCGGTCCAGGCGATGGCGGCCGACGCCGGGATCCGCGTCACGATCAAGACCGAAGAGCAGGGCACCTTCGTGAGCGACGTGACGAACCGGCAGGCGCAGTCGGGCGTCATCGAATGGAGCGGGCGGCCGGACCCGGATTTCGACATCTACCCGTTCGTGACGCAGTCGGGTTTCGGCTCGTTCAACTACGTGGGTTACACCGGCGACAAGATGCAGACGATCCTCGACGCCGCGCGGTACCTCAACGACATGAACCAGCGCCGGCGCGCGTACCGCCAGGCCATGGAGATTCTCGCGGACGACGTCCCCTACGTGCCGCTGTTCTTTCCGAAGGAGTACAAGCTGGAATCCACGCGCGTGCACGGCTTCATTCAAGTGCCGGACGGGATGATGCGGCTCAGGACGGTCTGGCTCTCGCCGTAGCCGGGCGAACGCCGGCGGCCGGCTCGGGCCCCGCGGCGGCAGATCCAACAAACCGCCACTCGAGGTAGAAGAGTGCGCCCACGGCGGCGCCGCCCAGGTGGCCGAGGGATGAGACATTGGAGAAGCCGGCCACCTGCTGTATCGCGCCTATGCCCTGCAGCGCGATCCAGAACGCGAAGAAGCCCCACGTCGGTACGGTGACCCACCGGTAGAGGCCGTAGAGGACCCATCCCACGAGGAACTTCAGCCGGACGCCCGGGAACTGGCAGGCGTAGAACGTCATCACCCCGGCGATCCCGCCGGACGCGCCGATGAGCGGTACGGTGCGGTGGGGATCGAACGTTGCGTGGACCGCACCGCCCGCCGCGGCGGCCAGGAAGATGAGCGGCAGGTAGCGGCCGACGCCGATCGTTTCCTCGACGTTGTCTCCGAACAGCAAGAGGAAGTACATGTTGCTGACCAAGTGCAAGACGCCGGCATGGAGGAAGAAGGACGTGACGAAGGTCAGGCCCCAGTACCGCTGCGCCTGCGCCGGGATGAGCCCGAACATGGCCACCCAATGCGGCAGGTTGAGGAACGACAGGCCGCTGACGCAACAGGTGAACGCCACGAGCCCCCACGTGGCCCACGGGGGCCGGTCCAGCTGCTCCCGGCCGTCCCGCACGGGCATGCCGAAAAACGCGGCGACGTACTTCCACCATGCATCGGGTGGGTCGGCTCCCGCGCCCCGCTCGGCGATGCGTCGAGACTCCTCCGTGGCCAGGATCACGCGAGCTTCTTCGGGCAAGTCCCGCGTCGCGGGGGTGTCCGCCCCGACCTGAGCCGCGGCGGCCGCCCCGGCGCCCGCCGGCAAACTCTCGTAGACCTTGGGGTCACACCAGACGAATTCGCAGAGAAGGCAGATCTCCAGTTTGGGGAGCGCGTCGAGGGTGACGACATGCATCGGCCGCCCGCACATTGGGCACGGCCGCCCGCCCGAGGCGGTTGATTCAGCCGTGAGCCACGCGCGCGTGACGAGGGCGGGATCGCGCAGCTGCTTCAGCAGGCCGACGCCGACCGCGCGGCCGCCGCAGGCCGGACAGTCCCAGAAGACGCCGTGGCCATCCTGCCGGCGCGCCAGCACGTGCCCGCAGGCCGGACAGGTGTACGTCTCCACGGCGCCTGTGATGCCCCGAAGCGGTACTGCCTAGCGCGGGGGGAACTTAGCCGACCTCGACGTCCTCCCAGAACCCGACCCAGTGGTCGACCTTCTTCATCGAGTCGCGCGGGGCTTCGTAAGACCAGGCAGCGCGCGGGCTCGATGCCGCGCCGTTGACCACGTCGTAGAACTGCACGCCGTGCGGGCACTCCAGATCGTGCGGCGTCTTCGGTGAGATCCGCAGCAGGTCCATGCGGACGGCGTCCCGCGGGAAGTACGTGTAGCCGCCGACGTCCAGCGTCTGTTCGCTCTGCGCGATGACGTCTCCGCGCCATGTCGCCTTCATGGTCGGACCTCCAGACGTTGTGAATCCACCCTTCACGTTAGCCCAACGGCGGTCCCACGCTAATCCTTCCCACGGTGGGCCGTGTGACCGGTTCCGGCCGCTTCAACCCCAGCGATCCTTTACACTGTAATAGGCGCCCACGAACGGCAGGAACCAGGCCGTGCCCGAGTAGGTCGGAAAGGGCCGCGCCTGCAGCTTCCGCCATGGATTCGCTTCGGGGTGTCCGTCCATGATCTCGGCCATGCGCGCGCCCATGAGCGACGCCATCTGCACACCGTGGCCCGAATAGCCCATCGAGTAGTACAGGCCGCCCATCTCGCCGGCGTGCGGCATGCGGTCGGCGGGGAAACCGACGTGGCCGCCCCAGACGTATTCGATCCGCGCATCGGCGAGCTGCGGAAAGATCGCCAGCATGTCGCGCCGGAGGATGCGGCCGCTCCTCCGGTCGGAGCCCGGATTGGAGAGCGCGAAGCGCGCCCGGCCGCCGAAGAGCAGCCGATTGTCCGGCGTCAGCCGGTAGTAATGGCCGATATTTTTGGTGTCGACCACCATTCGTGCGCGCGGGATGATCTCCGCCGCGCGCGCCTCGCCGAGCGGCTCCGTTGCGACGATGAAGCTGCCGACGACGACCATGCGCCGCCGGAGGGCGGGAAAGACGCCGCTCGTGTAGGCGTCCGTGGCCACCAGAACCTGTCGCGCGGACACGGGGCCGCGCGCGGTGGCGATCCGGAAGCGCCCGCCGGGTTCGCGTCCGACGCCGGTGACCTTTGTGTTTTCATGGAGCCGGGCCCCCGCTCGCTCCGCGACATCGGTCAGCCCGCGAACGTACTTGCCGGGGTGCAGTCCGGCGCTGAGCGGGTCCAGCAGCGCGCCGTGGTAGGCGTTCGAGCCGATCTCCGACCGCAACTCCGACGGGCCGATGAGGAACATCTCGTGGCCGAACTGCTCGGCCAGGAGCCTCTGGGTCGCCCGCTGGCGGTCGTGGTGCGAGGGCTTGCACGCGACACCGAGCCGGCCCGCGCGCCGGAAGTGGCAGTCGATCCCTTCCGCCCGCACCAGCGACTCGACGAAGTCGACGGCCTCGCGATACACATCGTGGTAGGCGCGGGCGGCTGCGAGGCCGTAGCGCTTCACCGCGGTGGCCGGTCCGACCGACAGCCCCGTTGTGCACATGCCGCCGTTCCGGCCGGCGGCGCCGGAGCCAAACCGCCCCTGCTCGAGCACGACCGTCGCGGCGCCCTTTCGCGCGAGCGCGATCGCGGCATTGAGGCCGGTGAGGCCGCCGCCGACAACGGCGACGTCGGCGCGGTCGGGAAGCGGCCGCCCCGCGCGGTCGGGGAACTCCGGCGCCGTGTCGATCCAGTACGGGATCTCGTTCAAGCCGGCGGACCGGCCGCCGCGGAACTCGCCGGCGCTCATGGAACTGAAGCCGGGGGGAGCCCGAGCAGGGTGGGCAGGCGGGACATGTCGGGGAGTTCTTCGTAGGGCATGAAAGCGCTGCTGCCCCGGCGGCCGCCGCGGTTGATCCAGATCCGCCGCATCCCGAACTCGTGCGTCGGCATGATGTCGTACTCGAACCCTTGGGCGACGTGCACCACCTGCGCGGGCGTCCGGCCGACCCTGCGCAGCGCGTACTCGAACGCCTCGCGCCGCGGCTTGTAGGCGCGCGCCTGCTGCGCCGTGATCACGAAGTCGAAGTCCACGCCGATTCGCTCGACGTTGCCCCGGATCAGGTCGTCGTCGGTGTTCGAAATGATCGCGAGCCGGTACTTCTCTCTGAGCCGCGTCAGCGCGCCCGGGACCTCCGGGAACGGTCCGAACGCGGGAACCGCCGCGACCAGCGCATCGCCGTCCGCGCCGCGGTACGGCATGCCGTGCAGGCGCATCGCCTGCTCCAGCGTGACGCGGAGGAGGGCTTCGTACGGACGGTACGGCTCCAGGACGGCCTGGAAGCGCATCACGCGGAAGTCGTCCAGGAACTCCGCCTCGTGCACGCCGTCGATGCGTAGGCGGTCTCCGAGGATGGCGCGGGTGACGCGGTTCAGGTCGAAGTCGACGAGCGTGCCGTAACAATCGAACGTGATGGTATCCGGCGCGGGCGCCGTTCCGCCGCCGTTCACAGTTCGAGCTCCATGAGGAGCGAGCGCCGGACAAAGCCACGGCGTGCATACAGCGCGAGCGCCCCGGCGTTGTCGAAGTCGGTCCACAGATGCAGTTCGACGACGTCGCGCGCCCGGCAGTACCCGACGGTTTCGTCCAGCAGCGCCTCGCCCAAGCCGCGGCGCCTGAACTCTTCGCCGACGACAAGATTGTTGATCAGGCCGATGTCGCGGCCGTGCCCGATGTCCGGAAAGACGTACAGGTCGATAAACCCGGCGGGGCGGCCGTCGACCTCCGCGATCCAGGCCGCGTAGCCCTGATGGGCGAGCGTCCGGCTCCAGATGGCGTGCCTGAGGTTCGACGGCGCGGGCATCAGCTGCTCCAGCAGCCGGTGCGCCGCCTCAAAATCCTGATCGACCGCACGGCGGATCTGCGCCATCGAACCGCCTCCCGCGATGGCTTAAGGGCAGGCCGCGACCGCTTCGATCTCGAGCAGGTAATCCGGCGTGGCGAGGCTCGCCACGACGAGAAAGGTGTTCGGCGGGAAGTAGTCCTTGAAATACCGCGCGCGTACCTCCGCGATCTTCTGCCGGTAGACGACGTTGGTCGTGAAGGTGGTGAGCTTGACCACCTGATCGAGCGAGGTGCCGGCGGAGGCCAGCACGGTCTTCAGGTTCTCGAAGATCTGCACCGCCTGGGCCTCGATGTCGCCGCGCCCCACGAGGTTGCCCTCGACGTCCTGGGCGATCTGGCCGGCGACGTAGACCAACCCGCCGGCTTTGGCGGCGTGCGAATACCCGGTGGTCTTGTGCATTCCGCGAACCGCAACATCCTCACGTGGCATTGTTCGTCCCTCCTCCTGTTCGGCGCAGGACCTCCGGCCCACTCGGGCCCCCTGCAATCGTCGGGGCTTCTCGCGAGGAGGCTTCGCCCCGCGCCTGCTGAATTGCCTGCGCTGATGTCTCTCGCGGATATTCTCCTCGGACGGCCGCTCGCGACCTACGAGGAACGGGCCGAACGGGTCGGGCCCGCAAACGGCATCGGCATCTTCGGCCTCGACGCCCTCAGTTCGGCCGCGTACGGCCCGGAGGCGGCGCTCACGCTGCTGATCCCGCTCGGCGCGGCGGGCCTCGTCTACATGATGCCGATCAGCATGAGCATCATCGTGCTGCTCGGGATCGTGTACTTTTCGTACCGGCAGACGATCGCCGCCTATCCGACGGGCGGCGGCTCCTACACCGTGGCGCGCGTCAATCTCGGCGCCCGCGCCGGCCTGCTGGCGGCGGCGGCGCTGCTGATCGACTACGTGCTCACGGCGGCCGTCGGCATCTCGGCCGGCGTGGGCGCGCTCGTCTCCGCGGTGCCGTCGCTGCAGCGGCACACCCTGGCCCTGTGCCTCGTGATCCTGATCGGCATCACGATCGTCAACCTGCGGGGGCTGCGGCAGGCGGGGACCGTGTTCATGCTGCCGACCTACGTGTTCATCGCGAGCCTGCTCGGCGCGATCGCGTGGGGGCTGGCGAAGGCCCTTGCCGCGGGCGGCCACCCCGTTCCCGTCGAGACCCCGCCGCCGCTCCATCCGCCGCTCGAGGCGGTGAGCGCGTGGCTGCTGCTCCAGGCGTTCGCCAACGGCTGCACCGCGATGACCGGGGTGGAGGCGGTGAGCAACGGCGTCCGCGCCTTCCGGGAGCCGGTGGTGCAGTCGGCGCAGCGCACGCTGACCGCGATCATCGCGATCCTGATGGTCATGCTCGCCGGCATCGCTTACCTCGTCCGCGCCTATCACATCGGCGCCGCCGCGCCCGGCGAGCCCGGCTACCAGAGTGTTCTGTCAATCTTGATCGCGGCGGTCGGCGGCCGGGGCGCCTTTTACTACGTCGCGATGGCGTCGATCCTCGCCGTCTTGGTGCTGTCGGCGAACACGGCGTTCGCGGACTTCCCGCGCGTCGCCCGCGCCGTGGCGCTGAACCGGTACCTGCCGCAGGCGGCGGTGCTGCGCGGCCGGCGTCTCGTGTACTCCTACGGGATCTATACACTCGCGCTGCTCTGCGGCCTGCTCCTCATCCTCTTCGGCGGCGTGACCGACCGGCTGATCCCGCTCTACGCCGTCGGGGCGTTTCTCGCGTTCACGCTCTCGCAGGCCGGCATGGTGATGCACTGGCGGAAGCAGGGCGGGCCCCGGGCGCGCGCCGGCATGTTCGTGAACGGCCTCGGGGCCGCGGCGACCGGGGTCACCGTGACCGTCGTGATGGTCGCGAAGTTCGCGGAGGGCGCCTGGGTGACGCTGCTCCTGATCCCCGGGCTCGTCGCGCTGATGCTGGCGATCCACCGCCACTACGCGCGGGTCGGCGCGGAGACGGCGACGACGTCGCCGCTCAAGATCGAGGGCCCACGTCCGCCGATCGTGATCGTTCCGATCGCGGGGTGGGACCGGGCGGCCGAGAAGGCGCTCCGGTTTGCGGCCGGCATGTCGCCGGACGTGCACGCGGTGCACGTCGACACCGGCGAAGGGCGCGAGACGCTGCAGCGGCGGTGGCCGCACCTCGTGGAAGAACCGGCACAGCGGGCCGGCGTGCGCCCGCCGAACCTGGTGGTCCTGCCGTCCCCGTACCGGTACGTGACCCTGCCCATCGTCGAGTACGTCGCCCGGGTGGAGGCGGTCCAGTCCGACCGGCAGATCGTCGTCATGATCCCGGAGCTGGTCGAGCCGCACTGGTACCACTATCCGCTGCACAACCAGCGCGCGGAACTGCTGCGGGCGCTCTTGCTGCTGCGGCGGAGCGACCGAGTCAGCGTGATGAGCGTGCCGTGGTACCTCAAGGTGTGAGCGGCGGCGGATGGACGAGCGGGTGCTCGGCGGGACGGGTCTTCGCGTGCCGGTCGTCGGCATGGGGACGTGGCGCACCTTCGACGTGCGCGGCGCCGGCCCCGAGCGGAACGCGCGGCGGGTCGTGGACGCGGCGGCCGGCGCGGGGACGCGCGTTTTCGACTCTTCGCCGATGTACGGCGAGGCCGAACGCGTCCTCGGCGCCGCGCTCGCGCCCCACCGCGCGGACGTTTTTGTGCTTACGAAGGTCTGGACGGACTCCCTCGCGGAGGGCCGGCACCAGATCGAGCGCGCGCTCGGGTACTTCGGCGGCCGCGTCGATCTGTATCAGATCCACAACTTGGTGGCGTGGCGGGAGCACCTGCCCGTGCTCGCGCGCCTGCGGGACGAGGGCAGGGTGGCCGCGATCGGCGCGACGCACTACAGTTCCAGGGCGTTCGGCGAGCTGCGGCGCGTGATGGACACGGGACGCATCGCGGCGATCCAGATTCCGTACAATCCGCTCGAGCGGGACGTGGAGCGGGAGATCCTGCCGCGCGCCGCCGACCTGGGCCTCGGCGTCGTCGTGATGCGGCCGTTTGGGGAGGGCGCGCTGATGCGTCGCCGGCCGAAGCCGACGGAACTGGCGCCGCTGCGGGAGTTCGGCGTGACCACGTGGGCGCAGGCGCTGCTGAAATGGGTCCTGAGCGACCGCCGCTGCCACGTCGCCATCCCGGCGACGTCCGACGAGGCGCACGCGGTCGAGAACGCCGCGGCCGGCTCTCCGCCGTGGCTCGGCGAGCGGGAGCGGGACCTAGTGGCCCGGCTGGCCGAGGGCGGATGAAGCGGAGCCCGCCGCGGGTGTCCTCGGCCTCCGCCGGCCCGCCATGAGCACGTAGAGCACCGGGATGAAGAAGACGCCGACCGCGGTCGCCATCGTCATACCGCCGACCACGCCGGTGCCGAGCGAGTGGCGCGAGTTGGCGCCCGCGCCGCTCGCGAACACGAGCGGCAGCGCGCCGCAGACGAACGCGAGCGAGGTCATGACGATCGGCCGGAATCGCAGCCGCGCCCCGGCGACGGCGGCATCGATGATCGGCAGGCCGTCCTTCTCGTGCCGCGCCTTCGCGAATTCGACGATCAGGATCGCGTTTTTCGCGGCGAGGCCGATCAGCATGACCAGGCCGATCTGCACGTACACGTCGCTCTGCACGTCGCGCAGAAAGAGCCCGCGCAGCAGCACGGCGAGGAGCGAGCCGAACGCGGCGATCGGCACGCCGAGGATCACGCTGAGCGGAATGCTCCAGCTCTCGTACAGCGCCGCGAGGAGCAGAAAGACCAGCACGAGCGCGAGCATGAAGATCAGCGCCTGCGCCCCCGCGGCCTGCTTTTCCTGGAACGCGAGGCCGGTCCACTCGTATCCGTATCCGGCCGGAAGAGTCGCGCCGATGCCTTCCATCGCGGTGATGGCTCGGGCGGAGCTCGCCCCGAACGGCGCCTGACCGTCGACCTCCGCCGCGTAATAGCCGTTGTAGCGCGACACGAGGTTGGGACCGGTGCCCTGCGTCACGGTGACGAGCGTGCTGAGGGGGACCATCGCGCCGGTGTTGTTGCGGACGTAGATCGCGCCGATGCCGTCCGGCGTCATCCGGTACGCGGGCTCGGCCTGGATCATCACCTTGTAGACGCGCCCGAACAGGTTGACGTTGTTGATCTGCAGTCCCCCGAGGAACGCGCTCACACTCTGAAAGACGCTGTCGACCGGCACGCCGAGCGCGCCGGCCTTGTCCCGGTTGACGTCGACGCTGTACTGCGGGACCGATGTGCTGAAGCCGGTCGAGAGCGAGGTAACCTCCGGCCGGCGTCCGGCCGCGCCGAGCACGCCCTGCGTGACCTGGGCGAGACGGTTCAGGCCGCCGTTGCCGTTGTGGTCTTCGACCACGAACTGAAAGCCGTTCGTGTTGCCGACGCCCGGCAGCGGCGGCAGCGGGAAGGCGAAGCCGATCGCCTCAGGAAACTGCGAGAACGCGATGTTCGCGCGGACCAGAATCGGAAAGAGCTGCGTGTCCCGGGTGCGCCGCTCGTCCCACGGCTTCAGCAGCACGAACATCGCGAACGTGTTCGAGTTGATCGACTGCGTTAGTACGTCGTAGCCGCCGACCGTCGCGGCCCCGGCGACGCCGGGAATCGCGAGCACCGCGCGGATCGCCTTGCGTGCCACCTCCTCCGCGCGCGCCTGCGACGCGCCGTCCGGCAGACGGAACGCCGACACAAAGAAGCCCTGGTCTTCGATCGGCACGAAGGTCGACGGTAAGATCCGCAGCAACTGGAACGCGAGGAACCCGATGAGCGCCAGGGCGCCGACCATCAGCCACCGCCGGCGGATCGCCCGCCGCACGCCGCCGATGTAGGCCTCGGTGACGCGGCGGAAGCCCGCGTCGAACCCCCCGAGCAGGCGTCCGAACAGCGTGTGGGGCGCGCCCCGGCCGCGCAGCAGCAGCGCGCACAGCGCCGGCGTCAGGGTGAGCGCCACGAACGCCGAGATGGTCACGGCCGCGGCGAGGGTCAGCGCGAACTGCCGGTAGAGCTGTCCGGTGATGCCGCCGATGAACGCGGTCGGCAGGAACACCGCGTCGAGCACGAGCGCGATCGCGATGACCGGCCCCGACACCTCGCGCATCGCCTGCTCGGCCGCGGCCACCGGCGCGCGGCCCTCTTCGATGTGGCGTCCGACCGCCTCGACGACCACGATCGCGTCGTCGACGACGAGGCCGATCGCCAGGATCAGCGCGAACATCGTCAGGATGTTGATCGTGAAACCGAGCGCGTTGAACGCGGCGAAGGCGCCGATCAGCGACACCGGAACCGTGAGCATCGGGATCAGCGACGCGCGGACGGTGCCGAGGAAGACGAACACGACCAGCAGCACGAGGAGGAACGCCAGCACCAGCGTGCGCTGCACGTCGCCGAGCGCCGCGTTGATGAAGCTCGTCGTGTCGAAGATCACGTCGTAGGTGAGGCCCGGCGGCAGGTTCTCCGCGAGGCCGGCCATCACCGCCCGCGCCCCCTGGGAGGCCTGGAGGGCGTTCGAGCCGGGGCTCTGCAGCAGGAGCACCAGCGCCGCGGGGTGCGTCTTCCAGTAGCCGTAGGTCACGTAGTCCTGGGTGCCGAGCTCCGTGCGGGCGACGTCGCGGAGCCGGACGACGCTTCCGTCCGGCAGCGTCTTCACCACGACCTGCCCGAATTCGGCGGCGTCCGTGAGCTGGCCGTTGGTGTTGACCGTGTACTGGAACTGCGTGTCGGGATTCGGAATCGGCGGCTGTCCGAGCACGCCGCCCGGCGCGACCGTGTTCTGCGCCGTGAGCGCGTTCGTGATGTCGCCGGTCGTGAGCCCGAGCGCCGCGAGCGCGTCCGGCTTGAGCCACGCCCGGATCGCGTAGCTGCGCGCGGGAAACACGAGGCTGTCGCCCACGCCGGGGACCCGTACCAGCGGGTCGACGAGGTGAATGAGGGCGTAGTTCGCGAGGAAGGACGGATCGTAGCTGTCCTGCGGCGAGTAGAGGGCGAAGCCCATCAGGAAGTTCGGCGACGCCTTGCGCACGGTGAGGCCGAAGTTGTTGACGGCGGCCGGGAGGTTGCCCGCCGCCTGGCTCACGCGGTTTTGCACCGCCACGGCGTCCGCATCCGGGTCGGTGCCGAGCCGGAACGTCACGGTGAGCGAGTACTGTCCCGAGGCGGTGCTGCGGGACTGCATGTACAGGGCGTTGCTGACGCCGTTCACGGCTTCTTCGATCGGCACCGCCACGTTCTGCGCCACGACCGCCGCACTCGCGCCGACGTAGGTCGTCTGAACGGTGACGGTCGGCGGGCTGATGTTGGGGTACTGCTCGCGGGGCAGGCCGGCGTACGAGAGCGCGCCCACCAGCACGATCAACAGCGACAGCGACATCGCGAAGATCGGGCGGTGGATGAAGAACTGGCTGATCATGGGCGGCGCGCGGTTCAGGACCCGGCGGGGAGCGGCGGCGCGGGCCGGACGGTGGGAGAGACCCTGGCGCCCGGCCGGATCTTTTGGACGCCTTCGACGATCACGCGCTCGCCCGCCTGGACGCCGCTGAGCACGACGAAGAACGGGCCGTAGGGGCCGCCGTCCGTGATCGTCCGCAGCGCGACCGAATTGTCGGATCCCACGACGTAGACGGTGCGCGTTCCCTGCACGACCTGCACCGCGCTCTGCGGCACCAGCACGGTGCGGGGGCGGTCCTGGGTACGCACGCGCACGCGCGCGTACATTCCGGCGCGGAGCAGGCGTTCGGGGTTTGGGAACGTCGCCTGGACCAGAATGGTGCCCGACTGCGGGTTGGCGGAGTTGTTGACGGCGCGGAAGACGCCGGGGTGGCCGTAGACGGTGCCGTCCGGCAGGACCAGCTGGAACGCGAGGGCGGCAGGCACGGCCTGCCCGAGTTGTCCCGTCGCGGTCCCGGCCTCCCGCGCCAGCTTCAGGAACGTGACCTCGCTGATCGACATCTGCGCGATAATCGGGTCCACAGCCGTGAGCGTCGCGAGCTGCTGGTTCACCGCGACGAGGTTGCCCTGGTCGACGGTGAGGAGGCTGATGATCCCGCCGACGGGCGCCTGGACGGTCGTGTACGCGAGGTTGAGCTGCGCCTGGGTGACCGCGGCGTCGGCCTGCTGTACGGCCGCCCGCGCCTGCTCGATGCCGGTCTGGGTCGAGAGCGCGGTGTTCTTGACCACCGCCTGCTGCGCTTCCACGTTCGCGGCGGCGGCCTTCATCGCCGTCTCGTCGTCGTCGAGCTGCTGTTGGGCGATCGCGTGCTGGGCGACGAGATATTGGTCGCGCTTCACCTGGACCTGCGTGTTGGCGAGCGTCGCCTGGAGCGCCGCGAGCTGCGCCTGGGCCTGTTTCAGCTGGACCTGCTCGCGCGCCTGATTGAGGTTCGCGCGCGCGGTGGCGAGCTGCGCCCTCGCGGACTGCAGTGCCGCCATGTACGGCCGCTGGTCGACCACGAAGACGGTCTGCCCGCGCCTGACCTCGGTGCCTTCTCTGAACAGCACCTGCTCGAGCGTGCCCGCGATCTGCGCGCGCAGCGCCACCGTCTGGACGGCCACGGTTTGCGCGACGACCTCTTCGTAGACGGGGACGGTGGCCTGGATCGCGCCGGTGACGACGACCGCGGGCGGCGGCGACGCCGCGCTCGCCGGGCTCTGCCGCTGCGCGCGCGCGCCGCACCCGGCGAGAACGCCGACCAGCACCAGCAGCCCGGCCCGGCTGATCCACCGGCCCACAGTGCCGGGCACGATCCGAAGGCGCATCTGCGCTGCCTCCCGCCGCGTAATAGCAACAGTCTACCAAGGCATCGGTGCGGGCGTTGAAAATATTTTCGGATCGCGGTCGAGACGCCCGCCCTCGACGACAAACGGGGCTGCTTGAGAGCGACGCGCGCTATCTAGCGGCGGTCGGCCGGGCGCAGTTCGACGGGTTTGCCGTGCGGCGTACGGCGGTAGGCCTCCGCCCAGGCTTCTTTGCGCGTGCGCATCGCCCGCGGATCCGTCAGACCCTTCGACGCGGCGAGCCGCTCGAGCGCCGTGAGCCAGTGGCTGTAATAACGCGAACCGTCGTCCGGTTCGCCGCGGTCGGCGGCAGCCTTCAGCTCGGCCGCCAGCGCCACGGACCACTCCGGCCACGTGAAATACCCCTGCTCGGAGAGCCTGACGGCGAGCGCGAACGCCTGCGCCTGCCATGGCTCCGCGAACACCGGGCCGCCCGCGTCCCGCGGAAGCGACGGCAGCGCGGCCGTGCGATCGGCCGGGGCGGCGATCTTGGGGCCCGGCTCAGGCGGGTTCAAGATAATCGTCCCACATGTCGAGGTAGACGGCGTCGTGCGCGGCCGCCTGGCCGCCCCACAACTCGCGCGCCGCGAAGCGGACGGAGTACAAATGCTGCGGCTTTTCGCCGAGAAAGTGCGCGTTGGTGTCCGGGAAGACGTAGACGCCGCGATCGCGTTCGACGGTGCCGGACCTGCCGCGAACGTAACGCGGCAGGCGCGTGTGTCCCGTCGGGTGGATGTTGCGCGCGCGGACCGGCTGCCCGGCCCGAAACCGCGCGGGTGCCCCTGTATCACGCCGGACATGGGGACGCCTCAGCGACGCCTCCGCGGCGCGCTGCCGCGTGAGCGCGGGTGTGACCTTCGAGGGCCCGGCGGCGGCCCGTCCGGATTCGATTTCCCCCTGCGTGGCCAGGCCGGCCTGGACGATCAGATCGACGAGCCCGGTAAACCATTTTTCGTAATAGGTCATGGCGAGGTACCGCGCCGGCGCAATCCGCTCGATCGCGTGGCGAAAGGCGTCGAGGTTCCAGGTTCGCCATGCCGACATGGCCGTGTACATGGCGCGCACCCGGCCCTCCCACGCGGCGTGAAACACCGGTTCGTGCGCTTCCCGGTCGATCCGCCCCATGCCGTGCGTCCCGCCCATATCGTGCACGCCGTTCACCGTGCCGCCTCCGTGGAGGGCGGCATGACCTTGGCCGTGCCGACCATGGCGTCGCGCGTCACGAGGGCCGCCAGCTCGTCCTCGCCGAGGCGGTCACTGCCGGCCGGCCGTTCCGGCAGAACGATGTAGCGGATCTCGGCGGTGCTGTCCCACACCCGGATCTCCACGTCGTCGGCCAGTTCCAGGCCAAACTCGCGCAGCACGCCCCGCGGGTCGATCACGGCGCGCGACCGGTAGGGGGCCGACTTGTACCATACCGGCGGGAGGCCGAGGAGCGGCCACGGGTAGCAGGAACACAGCGTGCACACGATCAGGTTGTGGACCGTGGGCGTGTTCTCGACGACGACCATGTCTTCGCCCTGCCCCGGACTGAAGCCCATCTCGGCAATAGCGGCGGGGGCGTCCGCGAGGAGCCGCTGCCGGTAGGCCGGGTCCACCCACGCGCGCGCCACCACCCGGGCGCCGTTGCGCGGACCGATCTTGCGCTCGTACGTATCGACGATCTCGTCGAGGGCCGCGGGATCGACCAGGCCTTTCTCGACCAGGAGCGACTCGAGGGCCTTCACCCGCAGCGCGAGGTCCGACGGCACAGCCTGGTGGGCGTGGCCGTGGTCGTGGTGCTCGTGATCGTGGTGATCGTGGTCCATGCGGCCTCCTGTGTGAACGCCGCCGGGCTACTCTTCGTCGGCCGGCGCCGGCCTGAAATTGTCTTCCGCGAGCGAGGGCCTGCGGTCCTCGCGGCCCTCCGAGGCGCCCGCGATCGGCTCCGCCGCGAGCCTCGAGGCCGCGCGCCAGCGCCAGATCGACAATACGGAGAGCATGCCGACGAACCCTCCGATGCCGAAGGCTCCCGAGGCGCCCAGGAACTGCGCAAGCGCGCCTGAGACCAGCGCGCCGGCCGGCGTCATCCCGCCCATGACGATCGCGTACATCGCCATCACGCGACCCCGCAGCTGGTCGGGCGCCGTGACCTGGAGGCTCGTGTTGGCCGTCGCCGTGAACGTGACCATCGCCCCGCCGGCGACGGCGAGGAGCACCGCCGCCGCGGCGAAGTGGCGCGCCTCCGCGGTCGCCATCATGGCGAGGGCGAGCACCGCCGCGCCGCTGAGCATGATCGACGGGCGCGGTCCGAGGTGGCTCACCGACGCGATCCACAGCGCGCCGACGAGCGCGCCGATCCCCTGGGCCGACATCAGAAAGCCGAAGCCGGCCGCCTCCTGATGGAGCACGTCCTTCGCCAGCACCGGCACGAGGATGTTGAAGTTCATCGCAAACACGCTCATCGTGGCGACAAGCGTCACGACCTGCAGGGCGGCGGGCGTTCGCCGAACGTAGGCGATGCCTTCCCGCAGGTGGTCGATCATGCCGCCGCTGGTGATGGGCTCGACCGGCCGGACGACCATCATCAGCAGGGCCACGATCACCGCGATGAAGCTGACTCCGTTGGCGATGAACGCCCAGCCCATCCCGAGGGTGCCGATGGCGATGCCGGCGATCGCGGGCCCGAACAGCCGGGCGCCGTTGAAGATCGTCGAGTTCATG
Organism: bacterium; assembly: GCA_035691305.1. Taxonomy (NCBI): domain Bacteria; species bacterium. The sequence goes on along the minus strand of DASSJF010000054.1, from coordinate 28,678 downwards.
GCCACGGCGTTCATCGTGTCCACGCCCTCGACCATCTCGAAGACGAACGACTGCCGCGTGGGGATGTCGAACGCCGAGGTGAAGCCGAGCGCGCACGCCAGCACCACGACATGCCAGTACTGGATCGTGCCGGTCAGCACCAACCCGCCGAGCACGAACGCCTGGATCATCTGGGCCGACTGCGTGACGACGAGCAGCGAGCGTTTGCTGACCCGGTCGGCGATGACGCCGCCGACGAGCGAGAAGAAGAGCACCGGCAGCCACTGCAGGGCGCCGACGACGCCGAGCAGGAGCGGCGAGTGGGTGAGGTTGAGGACCAGCCACGATTGGGCGATCCGCTGCATCCACGTGCCGATCAGCGAGATGAATTGTCCGACGAAGAACAGGCGGAAATTGCGGTGGCGGAGCGCGGCAAACACGTTGCGCCGTCCGCCGGGCGGCGGCGGATAGGCGTGGTACCGCGATGACATGAACGAACCGCCCCTCATTTCCTCCTATAATAGCACCGAGGGCCCGGATCGTTGCCCGGACCTGCGAGGAGGCGTATGACCGAGCCGTTCGAGATCGGCCTGACCTTCGACGACGTCCTGCTGGTGCCGCGTCGCTCCGCGGTGAGCACGCGCCGGCAGATCGGTACCCGCACGCCGCTCTGTCGCGGCCTCGATCTCGCCATCCCCATCGTGAGCGCCAGCATGGATACGGTGACGGAAGGCGCGATGGCGATCGCGATGGCGCGGGAAGGCGGCATCGGCATTATCCACCGATTCCTGCCGATCGAAGAGCACGTTGCCGAGGTGCGGCGGGTGAAACGCGCCGAGAGCGTCGTGATCGACGCGCCCTACACGCTGCCGCCGGACGGCACCGTGGGCCAAGCCGCGGCCTTCATGGACGAGCACGGCTCCGCCGGGATCCTTGTGATCGACCCGGAGCGGCGGCTGCTCGGTATCGTGACCGCGCGGGACGTTCTCTTCGAGGCGGGAGCCGCGGATCGGCCGATCACCACGGTGATGACACCGCGCGAGCGCCTGATCACCGCACCCGCCGGCACGCCGGTGGAAGAGGCGAAGCAGATCCTGCACCGCCACCGGATCGAGAAGCTGCCGCTCGTCGATCAAGGCGGCCGGCTCGTCGGCCTGATCACGAGCCGCGACATCCAGAGCCGCCAGCGCCACCCGCAGGCGACGAAGGACGCGCGGGGACGCCTCCAGGTCGGGGCGGCGATCGGCGTGCGCGGCGACTACCTCGAGCGCGCCGAGGCGCTCGTGGCCGCGGAAGTGGACGTGCTGGTGATCGACATCGCCCACGGGCACTCGGACCTCTCGTTCGCGACGATCGACGCGGTGCGCGGGCGCTGCGGCAAAGTGCCGCTGATCGCCGGCAACGTCGCCACCGCGGAGGGCACGCGCGACCTGATCGCGCGCGGCGTGGATGGCGTGAAGGTCGGCGTCGGGCCCGGCTCGACCTGCACGACGCGGATCGTCACGGGCTCGGGCGTGCCGCAGCTCACCGCGATCCTCGAGTGCGCGCGGGCCGCGGCCGGCTCCGGCGTGCCCGTGATCGGCGACGGGGGGATCCGCGGATCGGGCGACCTCGTGAAGGCCCTCGCCGGCGGCGCCGCGACCGTCATGCTCGGCAACCTGCTCGCCGGCACCGAGGAGAGCCCGGGCGCGAGCGTCAGCCGCAACGGCCGGCAGTTCAAGCTGTACCGGGGCATGGCGAGTCTGTGGGCGTCCGCGGAGCGGCGGGATATGCCGCAGGAGGACGACCTGCTCTCCGAGATCGTGCCGGAGGGCGTGGAGGCGCTCGTCCCGTACCGCGGCAGGGTGGCCGGCGTGCTGGCGCAGCTCGTCGGCGGCCTGCGGTCAGGGATGAGCTACTGCGGCGCCACGACGCTTGCGGAGCTGCGCGCCAACGCCAAGTTCATCCGCATGACCGACGCCGGCGTGCGCGAGAGCATGCCGCACGACGTCGACACCTTGTCCTGACGCCGCGGCCCCGGGACGTTCCCGGAGATCGGCTCCGCGCGTAACCCGCGGGGGCCCGCGTGGAATTCGCCGCCGCGCTAGCCTGTCCGGCCCGCGGCTTCTTCGAACGCCTCGGCCGCGGTTTCCAGCGCGTGCGTTACCTTGTTCCGGTCGCGGACGAGCCGGGTCTCGAGGGCGTGGCGTTCCATGCCGTCCTGCGGCAATTGTCCCAGCCGGGCCGCGGGCTGCAGCGACGGAATCGGCGCGACCGGGAGCGCCCGGTCGTGGTCGAACGGGCCGGTTGTCGTGTAGCCCACCGGGATCAACGCCCGCCCGGCGCGCATCAGGGCGGCGTTGATTGCGTCGGCCGCGTCGCGCTGCCTGCGGGCGCCGCGAGCGTGTCCGAGCGCGTCTGCGAGCGGCGCCGCCCTGGTGTGCAGCGCTTCCGCGGCGGCCGCGAACCGGTCGGCCGCCGCGAGGGCCGGTCCGAGATCGAAGGCGCCGCCGGCGGCGCGCTGGATATCCCGCAGCGTCTCCCTGAACTCCGCGGCCGTCGCGCGGTAGTCGAGCGGCAGGACCGGCGCCGTGCACCACCGCCACAGGATCCTCGCGTAGATCCGCGCGTCGCGCGCAAGGTTGTCCCGGTCGATCTTGTCCATCGTGTCTTCCGTCGTGTGCCACCACCAGCCGAGTCCGCCTGAGACGTGTCCGCCGCTCAGCGCCGCGATCGCGGCGCCCGCGGCGGAGTCGCCGGCGGGCTGCTCGGAGACGCCGACGAAGAGCGACGGCAGGCCGATCCCCCAGAACGACTGGTCGCCCATCCTCGTGACGCGGCGCCGCTCGAGCTCTTGGTCGGCGACCAGGCGCACGCAGTCGGCCGCGAGCGACCAGGTCTCCGCCATCGTCAGCCCTTCGTTCAGGACGGTCGCGCCCTTCGCGCCGGGGGAGTCGATGTTGAGGTGAAGGACCGCGCGGCGGTGGAGCTCGTTCCAGTGCGTGTCGGCGTACCAGGTCGAGCCGGAGTAGCGACCGTGCGAGTGACCGGACCAAAACGCGAACCGGATCCCGCGCCGGAGGCGCCGGCGGCGCTTGCTGAGGAGGCGCGCCATCTCGATCATCACCGCGTTGGCGCTGCCGTTGTCCATCGCGCCGTAGTGCCACGAGTCGATGTGCCCGCTGAACAGGACGAAGCGGTCCTCGCGGCCCGGCAGGTCCGCGGTCAGCAGCGGCGTCTTGCGCCACCGCGTGTCCACCTCCGCGCGGATGCGGACGCGGAGCCCGCCCTCGCGCGCGCGGGCGCGCAGGACCGCGCCGTCGGACTCCTTGACGGAGACGGCGACGAGCTTCGGCAGGGCGCCGAGGGTCTCGGGCGTGGGGGCGCCCCAGACGCTCGAGATGATCATCTCGTGCAGGTGCGCGGGGTTGATGAAGATGGCCGCGACGGTCCCGGCGTCCTCGGCGGCGCGCGCCTTCACCGGCATGGCGAGGCCGTCGATGAGCGCGATCTTCCCGCGGGCGGACGGGGTGGCTCCCGGGCCCGCGTCGACGATCTCGCCCTCGAGACCCTCGGGCGGCGTCGAGGCCGCGAAGGAGTGCGTGATGCACTCGACCCGCCCGGCCGCCGCCCCGTCCGGGCCGAGAATCTCGAGCGACGCGGGTCCCGGCCAGGAGACGAGCGCGTCGTGGGCGTGCCGCTGCACCTCGAGGCCGAAGCCCCTCAGCGTCTCCTGGACATAATCGAAGGCCTTGGCCTCGTCCTCGCTGCCGGAGAGCCGCACCCATTTCGCCACGCCGCGTGTGAACTGCATCAGTTTGGACGCGGAAACGGCGTTGCCGAGCGCCTGTTCCTGGTCGGTGGACATCCTGGTCGCCACGTTAGCGCCTCCCTTCGGTCCAACCCATCCTGTCTTATCCCGGGCCGCCCTGCGGCGACAACCCGGGTTCCGCGGCCGGCGCACGATCGGCGCGGGGGCCGCGGACGATCAGCGGTTCGAGCGTGCCGACGATGCCGCGGCGGAAGATCAGAATCACCGCGATGAAGATGACGCCCGTCACGACGCCCCACGCGTCGGTCCAGGTCGAGAGGAAGTCGCGCAGGTACAGCACGAGCGCCGCGCCCGCGAGCGGACCCAAGCGCGTCCCGATGCCGCCGAGCAGCACCATCGTGAGGACGAGGCCCGACGTGCTCCAGTGTACCGCGTCGAGCGCGACGAAGCCGTGGTTGATCACCCACAGCCCGCCGGCGAACCCCGAGATGGCGCACGAGAGCACCGCGGCGAGCAGCTTGTACCGCGTCACCGGGTAGCCCAGCATCTCCGTGCGCACCTCGTTCTCGCGGATCGCGAGCAACACACGGCCGAACGGCGAGCGCACGATGCGCCAGCACAGGAGCAGGCCGAGCACGGCGATGGGAAGCGCCGTGTAGTAATAGACGATCGGCGACGCAAGGGAGAGGCCCCCCGGCGCGACGCGGGGGATGCCCTGGACGCCGTTCTCGCCGCCGGTCAGGCTGCGCCATTCGTTGATGACGTAGAAGACCATCTCGGCGAACGCGAGCGTGATCATCGCAAAGTAGATCCCGCGCCGGCGGATCGCGAGGCCCATCAGCGGCACGGCCATCGCCCCGGCGATGATGCCCGCGGCGAAGGCGTTCAGCGGAAACGGCACGCCGGCCCGCTGTGCGAGCAGCCCCGCCGCGTAGGCGCCGCCGCCGAAATACGCGGCCTGGCCGAACGAGAGCAGACCGGTGTAGCCGAGCAGGATGTCGAAGGCCGCCGCGAAGAGGCCCCACGTCACGATGTCCGTCGCGAGCACCGGGTACATGATCCACGGCAGCGCCACGGCGACGGCGGCGAGCGCGGCCCAGCCGAGCGCGGCGCGCATCAGGCGGATTCCGCCGACCCGAACAGTCCGGCCGGCCGCAGCAGCAGGACGACGGCCATGACCACGAAGACCAGCAGGTTCGCCGCGGCGGGATAGTAGACCGACGCGAGGGCGGAGAGTGCGCCGACCCCGAAGGCCGTGACCACCGATCCCAGGATCGATCCCATGCCCCCGATGACAACGATGGCGAAGGTCGTGATGATGAGGTCGCCGCCCATCAGCGGCGACACGGCGTACATCGGCGCCGCGAGCACGCCGGCGAGCCCCGCCAGCGCGACCCCGAAGGCGAAGACGAGCGGGATCCATCGGTCCACGTCCACGCCGAGGGCCCGAGTCAGCATCGCGTTTTCCGTCGAGGCGCGGATGATCATGCCGGCGCGCGTGTGTTCAAGGAGCCACCAGACGCCGAGACACACCGCCACGGAGAAGACGAGCACGAAGAAGCGGTACGTCGGGAAGAGCATGAAGCCGACGGCAACGACGCCGTGCAGTTCGGGCGGGGAGGGGTACGGCACGCCCTGGATGCCGAACCGGAGGCGCATCGCGTCCTGGATGAAGAGCGTCAGGCCGAACGTGAGGAGCAGATTGTAGAGGACGTCGAGGTCGTACAGCCGGCGGAGGAGCGTGCGCTCGAGCGCATAGCCGACGATCGCGACCGCGATCGGGGAGATGAGCAGCGCCCACCAAAAGGAAACCCCGAAGATCGTGCCGAGCAGAAACGCGCCGAAGGCCCCCAACATGTACAAGGCCCCGTGCATGAAATTGACGACCCGCAGCATGCCGAAGATGACCGCGAGCCCCAGGCTCAACAAGGCGTAGAACGCCCCGTTGATCAGGCCGTTGAAGACCACCAGGATCGTTTCCATCGCGGGGCCGGGCGGGCGCCGGCGAGCCGGCGCCCGCCCGCGAGGGAATCGGCCGCGAACTTACGGCGCCATGTTGCAGTGGACCTGGCTGAGCGGCTGGAACGCCTGCGCCGCCGGAATCGTCGTGTCGATCTTCACGTAGTCCCACGGCTCCTTGACGTCGTTCGGCGCTTTGACCTCCGCCAGGTACGCGTCGTGGAGGAGCACGTGGTCCTGCTTGCGGATCTGCGCGTGCCGCGCGAAGAAATCCTGGAACTTGTAGCCCTCGAGCTGCGCCACGACCTTGTCGGGGTCGTCCGTGCCGGCCCGCCGCACCGCCTCAAGGTACTGCCAGGCGCCGGAGTAGTCGCCGGCGTCGGGGAACGTCGGCCGCACTTTCGTGCGCGCGTAGAAGCGGTCGGCCCACGCCCGCGCTTCCTTGTCCATGTTCCAGTACCACGCGGTGGTGAACACGGTGCCCTGGATCGCGGCCGGGGTGAGCGAGTTGATGTCGCTCAGGAACAGAAGGCCGATCGCGAGCTTTACGCCCTGCTGGCGCAGCCCGAACTCGTTGTACTGCTTGACGAGGTTCACGAGGTCCTGGCCGGCCTGCATCGCGCCGAGGATCTGGAGGCGCGGCCGCAGCGTGCGCGCCTTGATCAGGAAGGTCGAGAAGTCCTCGGTCGGGTTGGGGAAGGGCGTGGGATCACTGAGCAGCACCTTGCCGCCCGCGTGCGCCACCGCGGCGGAGAACTTCGCGTTCATGTCCTGGCCGAACGCGTAGTTGGGATAGACGATGTACCACTGGGTGCTGCCCTGCTTCACGACCGCGATCGCGGTGCCGTTGGCGAGCATGTACGTATCGTAGGCATAGTGGAACGTGTACTTGTTGCAGTCCTCGTTCGAGAGCGCCGTCGTCGCCGCGCCGACCGCGAAGAAGAGGCGGTGCTTCTGCGCCGCGACGTGCGCGATCGCGATGCCGACCGACGAGGTCGGCACGTCGATCACCATATCGGCGTTGTCCCGATCGTAGAACTCCGCGGCCTTGGACGCGCCGACGTCCGGTTTGTTCTGGTGATCGGCGGAGAGGACGTCGACCGAGTTCAGGACACCGGGGTATCTCTTCTGGAAGTCGTCGACGGCCATCCGGACCGCCTCGACGCCGTTCTTGCCGCTGATGTCGGCGTAGACGCCCGACTGGTCGTTGATGACCGCGAGTACGATCTTTCCGTGCGCCAGGCGCACGGCGCTCTGCCCGGCGGCCGGGTATCCCCATACCCCCAGCACGAGCAGGGCCGCGCACGACAGTGCCGCCCACTTGCTCATCCCGCACCCCCTTCGTTGTCGCCCGGCCGCGGGACCCCGCCGCGCACCGGGCCTTTCCCGTTTAAACGCCGAGATACGCCAGCAGTTCCGCTTCCTGACGGGCCGCTTCCTGGTTGGTGAACGTGTTGACCGTGCGTCCGTTCACGACGAGGTAGTGCCGGTCCGCGACCATCGTCGCAAAGCGCAGGTTCTGCTCGACCAGCAGCACCGTGAGACCGTGCCCCTTGATGTCGCCGAGGATCTCGCCGACGCGGCGCACGATGATCGGCGCGAGCCCCTCCGTCGGCTCGTCCATCAACAGCAGGCGCGCCCCCATCCGCAGCACGCGGGCGACGGCGAGGATCTGCTGCTCACCGCCGGAGAGCTTGCTTCCCGGGGTGCCGCCCCGCTCTTTCAGGATCGGGAACGCCTCGAAGATCCGGCCGAGGCTCCACGCCTGGTCGCTCACGACCGGGGGAAGGCGAAGGTGCTCCAGGACGGTGAGGCGGCTGTAGATGCCGCGGTCGTCCTGCACCCAGCCCACGCCGAGCCGCGCGATCTGCTGCGGCGGGAAGCGGGTGATGTCGCGGCCGTCGAGCGTGATCCGGCCCTGCTTGGCGCGGTGCAGCCCCATGATGCAGCGCAGCGCGGTCGTCTTGCCCATGCCGTTGCGGCCGACGAGCGTGACGATCTCACCGTCCGGCACTTCGAAGGTCACGCCGTGCAGCACGTGGCTCTCGCCGTACCAGGCGTGCAGGCCTTCGACGCGCAGCATCTAGGCGGCGCCTCCGAGATACGCTTCGATCACCGCGGGATTGGCGCGCAGCGCTTCGTATGTCCCCTCGGCCAGCACGCGGCCGCGCGCGAGGACCGTAATCCGCTGGGAGAGCTCCGCGACGACGCCCATGTTGTGCTCGACGAGAACGATCGTCCGGTCCCGCGCCACGCGGCGCACGACGCCGACGATCCGCGCCGCGTCGTCGACGCTCAACCCCGCCGTCGGCTCGTCGAGGAGCAGGAGGGTCGGCTCGAGCGCGATCGCGAGCCCGATCTCGAGCACCCGCTTGTGCCCGTAGGGAAGCGTCGCGACCTCGCGTCGCGCCATGTCCGCCAGGCCGATCGCGGTGAGGATCTCCTCCGCGCGGCCGTCGAAGCGGCGCAGCACCCGTGCGGAACGCCACCACGTGTAGCCGAGCGGCGTGCGCGCCTGCAGCGCGAGCTCCACGTTGGCGACGACGGACAGGTGCGGGAAGACGCTCGTGATCTGGAACGACCGCGCGATGCCGCGCCGGGCGACCTCGTGCGGGGGCAGCCCCGTGATCTCGCGGCCCTCGAACTCGATCCGGCCGGCCGTCGGCCGGAGCAGGCCGCTCAGGAGATTGAAGAGCGTGGTCTTGCCGGCGCCGTTCGGTCCGATGATCGCGTGCAGCTCGCCCGATTCGACACGCAGATCGACGCCGTCCAGGGCACGGAAGCCGCGGAACTCCATCGTGAGACCGTGTGTCTCGAGAATCGCCATCGCAAACCCCGAGGCGCTAGGCGGAGCATCGAAGAATTGGCAGGGCCGCGCGGTAAACCCTGCCTCGCCCGGCGCCCGGATCTTTAGGCGTCTTCGCGGCCGATCTCGACGTCGTGGTTGGCCTGGATGGCCGCGGCGATCTCCGCGACGATCACCTGAAGCGCGGCGGCCAGCGGCAGGGCGATGAGCCCGCCGATAATCCCGAGCAGCTTGATGCCCGCGAGCAGCGCGACGATCGTCAGCAGGGGAGACAACCCGACCGCGCGTGACATGATGCGGGGCGTGAGGTAGTGCGGCTCGATGTTCATGATCACGACAAAGAACGCAACCGTCGCGATGAGGCGCCAGGTCGGCTGCGACAGTCCGACCAGTATCGCCACCGACGCGCCGATCCACAGGCCCACCATCGGCACGAGCTCGCCGAGGCCCGCGATGATTCCGAGCAGGAACGGATACGGCATGCCGATCAGCAGCAGCGCGACCGAGACCACGACCGCGATCGTGAACGACAGCAGGGATTGGCCGCGGAACCAGCCTCCGAACTTCGTCCCGATCCGCTCGAGGACGAGCCCGCCGCGCGGCCGCTCTGCGGGCGGCAGCAGCGAGAGAAAGGCGGCCCTCATGCTCGCGTGCTCGAGCAGCATGTAGTAGACGAAGACGAGGACGGTTATCGTCGACGTGATGCCGCCGAGGAACGAAAACGCCACGGACGCCGCGCTCGCGCCGTACTTGCCCAGCCCCAGCATCTGCTGCGGCAGGCGGGTGATCTGTGTCGCGAAATCCGGCAGCCAGGTGTAGCGCGTTTGGAGCTCGCCGAGCCAGGCTTGAAACGCGGCCGTCTCTTCGGGAAGATGCTGGACGAACACCCGCCCCTCCGCGGCGGCCGGGATGAGGATCCCGGACAGGATCGCGCCGAGGGCCGCGAACAGGGCCAGATACAGAACGAAGATGGCGGTCCCGCGCGTCAGCCGGACACCCCGCGGGAAGCGGCGGGATTCGAGCCACTCGACGGCCGGCGAGAGGCCGGATGCCAGGATCGCCGAGACGAGCAACAGGATGATGATTTCGGTTGTCTGCCGGACGACCCAGAGCATCGCCCAGGCGAGGGCTACGAGCGCGATGACTGTGGCGACCCTGCCGACGAACTGGCGCTGCGTCACGGGCCGGGGCGTCAGAGCCGGCGGCCGAGCAGGGCCTGTGCGGCGAGGCCGGCGAGTCCGAACGCCAGGATGATCGCGGTGAGCACGGCGAGCCGGCGCGTGTCTTTGGGGTTGAGACCGGCGAACTTCGCCGTCGGCACGTGGAACACGAGGCTCGCCATGGAGGCCAGCACCACGCCGTAGCCGGCCAGCGCCGGAGCGAGCAATCCGCCGGCGGCGAGGGTGCCGGCCGCGGCGGACGTGGACGCGCTGCTCACGAGGCCGCCGATCACCGCGACGAGCAGGAATCCCGGCTGTCCCAGCCACCGGTACGCGAGCTGGCTCGCGAGGGCGATGGCCACGAAGACGATTCCGAACGTCAGCGCGTGGCGCAGCGAGATCGGCGAGCGCATCTCCAGCGGCGCGGTTTCGGTGTCCGCGACGTTCATCCGCGCCGCGAGCAGCAGGCTCGCGGCAAGCATCACGCCGACGCCGATCCATCCGTAGGAGAGCGCCGGCAGGGCGAAGACCCCCAGGATGAAGCCGTTGCGCAGCAGCATCGCCGTGTCCGCGGTCAGCATCCCGGTCAGGCAGAACATCGACAGGCGGCCGTCGTTGCGCGCGCGGCTTGCCAGCTCCGCGACCGTGGCCGTGCTGTTGACGAGCCCGCCGAGGAGTCCGGTCCAGCGGATGCCGCGGGTGCCGTAGAGCCGGAGCAGGACGTAGTTCACGAAGGCGATCGCGGAGATGACGAGCACCACGGTCCAGGCGGCGCGGAGGTCGATGAGCCGCAGCGGATCGACCGGTCCCACGGGCAGAATCGGGTACACGACGATCGCGATCACGCCGAGCAGCAGCGCGCCGCGGATCTCATCGATCGTGACCTCGCCGGCGAAGCGGACCATTTCCGCCTTCCAGGCGAGCAGCATCGTCACGACGACGCCGCACGCGGCGGCGAGCAGGAGCAGCCCCTGCCCGGCGAGGATGCCGAGGAGCGCGGTGGCGAGCACGGCGACCGACGTGGTCATTTCGAGTGAGCGGTCCCGAGCGAAGGACCGCCAGTTCACAAGCGTGACGAGCGGAATCAGCGCGGCCATCAGGATGTAGGCGGCCGTCGGCGAGATCATCCAGGCGAGCGCGAAGGAGAGCGTGATGAGCGCGAAGGTGCGCACGCCGATGTCTTTGTGCGCCCACTCCCGTTCCATCCCGACCATGCCGCCGATCGCGAGCGCGACCGCGGCGCGTTCAATCTGCGGCAGGTACTCGAGGCCTTGCCCGGGCACCGGCGGCTGCATTCCGCTAGGCGCGCGCAGCGACGTGCCGGCCCGCGGCCGCGCCGGAGAGCGCCGCCGTCAGGACGAGGACCGCGGCCGCCGAGCCGTAGGGCAGCGCGATGCCGAGGTGGTAGATCCAGCCGCCCCAGGCGGGGCCGAGGATGCGGCCGAGACTGTCGAACGAGTCCATGATGCCGATGGAGAAGCCCTGACCGGCCGTCGTGCGCTTCGAGATCAGCGATGCGATGCTCGGACGCATGAGCGAATGTCCGGCCCCGGCGATCGCCGCGTAGACGGCCAGCTCCGCGATCGTGTGCGTCTGCGTGATCAGCACGTAGCCGGCGGCGGCCAGAATCAGCCCTCCGACCGTCAGCCGCCCTTCTCCGAACCGGTTGATCAGCCGTCCGACGAGCCCGCCGAGAATCGCCGCCTGCACGAGGCCCACGACGACGAACACCACGCCGATCGCCCCGGCGCCGCCCGTGCTGGTGAGGTGCAGCCGGTCTTGGGCGAACAGCGCGTAGGTGGCCTCGAGCGAGGCCAGCGCGAACGCCCCGGCGAGCGTGACGAGGAAGAAGTAGGCCAGCGGGCCGCCGAGCGCGAGGCGGAACGCGTCGATGCGCGACGGGCGCTCGGCGGAAGAGTCGTGGTGCCGGGCCGGTTCAGGCAGCGCACCCCAACTGAGGAGCAGCGTGACGAGCGCGAGCGCCGCCCCGACGAAGAACGGCAGGGCGAGGTTCGCGCGGCCGAGCAGCCCGCCGATCCCGGGCCCGATCGTGAACCCGAGGCCCATGGCCGCGCCCATCATCCCCATCCCGCCGCCGCGTCGCTCTTCGGAGGTCGTGTCGCCGATGTAGGCCATGGCGGTGGGGAGCGTCGCGGCGCTCAGCACGCCGCCGAGGATCCGTGCGAAGAAGAGCTGCCAGATCTGGTGGGCGAGGCCGAAAAGCACGAACGAGACGGCGTAGCCGACGAGGCCGACCGAGAACACCGGCTTCCGCCCGATCCGGTCGCTGGCCGCGCCCCACAGCGGCGCGAACAGGAACTGCATCGCCGCGTAGCTCGTGGCGAGCAGGCCGATCTGGAGCGGGGTCGCGCCGACGGTGCGCGCGTAGAACTGCAGCACCGGCAGGACGATGCCGAACCCCATCATGACGATGAAGATGGCGAGGAACAAGACGAGCAGGCCGCGGCGGCCGATTCCGTCACGCACGCGCCCATTATACTCAATTGAAATAATCGGTTCACGTTCCCGGATGAGGGTCATGGGGAGGACTCCAGGTGGCGGGGTGGACTTGGTGAGGCGCGCCCGGCCGGGTATTATTGACACGCGCGGGGGTCGTTCCTACAATCACATAGTCGGCGCTCCTCGGTAGCTCAATGGTAGAGCATCCGGCTGTTAACCGGAGGGTTGCAGGTTCGAGTCCTGCCCGAGGAGCCAAGTAAACCCGTGGTTTTCAATCGTCCGGCGTGACGCTCATTTGACCGCGATGCCCTGGAACGGAACTCGCTGCGACGCCGCATCGTATAGCGGTCCTTTCTTAAACACCTGGTCCCACACTGTGGCGAAGGAAGAGTTCACCCAGAGCGGCGCCGTGGTGGCATCGGCGGCGAAGTACAGCACTTGCACGTCGACGGGGGCCCTCGTGTAGACGACGGCGACCGATGACATGTCGAATAGGAAGAACGGGTGCTGTTCGGCGAGCGCGGCCCCGTATCGACGGCGCTCGCCTTGACCGGCCGTCGTAAACCATTCCTTCAAGCGCCTCCCGCCTTCGGATGTCATGTGGGTCATCGCGGCGTCAATGTCCCCGCTGACGAGGGTAGACTGCAGGCTTGCGAGCGCGGCCCGGGTACGCTTGACGAGGTCGCCGAGTGCACCAGGCCGGTCGAACGAGGCGCCGCGCAAGAGCAAGAGGCTCGGATGCCACGCCGGCCTCGCGGCGCCCGAGGATACTCCGAGTGCGATCCTGTGGGTCGCCCGTGCGACGTCGTCGCCGGTGCAGTAGGCCGGGGTGTCGGCGGCGGCCGGTCCCCATCTCGAACCGAACCAATCCGCGACGAGCCGGTACGTCAACGCGTCCGTCCGATAAGGAAGAAAGCCGGACGATCCGTCATCTTCGACCGCGAAGACCATGGGTGCAAACACGGTCCGACCCCCAAGCCGAATCTTCGCGAAGAACACCGTGAACCCATCAAATTCGTAGCCGCGTGGAATCGACAGGAGCTCCGCGACCGCGAATTGTTGAAAATAGGCTCCGGCCTGTTCGTCAAAACGCTTGGGATCGCGGCCGAGCGTCGGGTGGGACAAATGAGAGAGTGTCGCGCGGTCTTTGCTCCGCATCGCCGCGATGACGGCTTTGAGCGCCTGTTCAGCCGGGGTGGCGCTGCCCGCCGCATCCGCCCACCACCGAGACGCCGGGTAGACGTATTCGCTCACGCGCAGGCACGCAGTGGTTTGAATGCCCCGGCGCTCGGCGCTGAATGGCAGTGGTAGGTACACCGACCGACCGCCCTGCGCCGCTGCCGCCCCGCACCCCAGACTCAGGATACTGATGACCGCCAGGAGCCTCTGCGCGACGCGAAGCGTCAACCCAATTGTCGTCATGATGTCACCTGTCTTACCGGAGGGTCGCAGGTTCGAGTCCTGCCCCGAGGAGCCAGTCATTTCCCCCCGAGTTTTCGCAGCTCCGTCGCATCGAACAGCGTTTCGTACGCGCAGATCTTCGCGCCCCGCACCTGGAAGAACGGCGCGATCGGGCCGGGCTGTTCGGGACGAAGGCACGGTCCCCTGTCGGCAATGTCCGGTTGTTGCATGGACGTTACATAGGGCTGACAGATGTGTGATCCGCCGGGCGCATCCTTTCGTGTGTGGGCAACTCTTTTGGAGGTGATGAGGATGGCGGAACGGATGAGGGCGATGCTCGCGGGAGCAGCTGGCGCAGTGCTGCTCGCGGCCGCGCTCGGGGTGGCGGCGTTCGGGGCCGGGTACACAGTGGATACCGCGGCGATCACGGTCAAGGGGATGTCGGCGACTGTGCTCACCGATGAGAAGGGGATGACCCTGTACTATGTCAGCTCCGATACACCGAGCACCAGCAGCTGCACCGGCGGGTGCGCGCAGATCTGGCCGCCGATGCTCAGCACGTCGACGCCGACGTCGGGAAACAAGCTTCCAGGCAAGCTGAGCGTCGTCAAGACCGCAAACGGCGAGCAGGTCGCCTACAACGGGCACCTGCTCTACCGGTACAGCGGTGATACCGCCCCGCACCAGGCCAACGGCCAGGGCATCGCCGGCAAGTGGTGGGTCGCAAAGGTGGATCTGAAGATGGGCGCCGCCGGCCCCGCACCGTCCAAGCCCACCAGCAGCGGTTACGGCAACGGAGGCTGGTAGCTCAGACGAGACGGCGCGCCGGCGCCGCGGTTTGACCGCCTCGCGCGGCCGGGCGTCTTCCGATCGGGAATCCCGTCGACGCCTTCTTGCGGGCCGTTGTGTGTCAGGTAAGATCCAGTAGACACGTTCGCGCCGCTTCGGCCCGGACTCGAGCCGCTTGCGGCGCGTTCGTTTCTATTCGTTTCTAGCTGATACCGGGAGCGGCCCGACGAACGTTGGGGGGCTCCCGTCTACATCGTCGTGAGCAGCGCCGGCCTCCGCGTCGTCCGCTCCGAGGCGAACTGGGCCGCCGCATCGCCGCCCGGCTGCACAAATCCCGCCTCGCGTTGCCACCTCAGGTACGCGGCCGCGGCGCTATCGCCGACCGCGCCGGCGGTGAGCAGCCACCGGACTTTGATGTTTGCGTCTGCGGCGTCGCAGGCGGTGAGGAGTGTGCTCACCATGTCCCACGTTCGGCCCGACGGCCACGGAGAGCCCTGCGCGTTTGGGTCGGCCGGTTCGCAGTGAAGAAAACTCGGCTGCGAACGGACAAACGCGGCCACCTTTGCCCGCGTCGCGGGAAGACCGCGCTGCCAGCCTTCGGGGAGTGCCGGCAGGACGAAACGCCAGCCGGACAGGTATCCTTCGGCCCAACTGTCGGCGTCGGGCGCCCAGGTGACGTGCACCATCCGGTTCGCAAGCGGCGCCGTGAGCACCCGCATGCTCGCCGCGGTATCGGTGGGGTTGAGGGCCGCGGCGCAACGGATGCCCAGCGGCAACTGAAAATCCCCGACGCGGCGCTGTTGTACGATTTGGAGCAGCGCATTCTGCACGGCCGGCGGCGCGTAGGCGATGTCGTCGAAAAAGAGGAGGCCGTCGCCGCCCTGCTTCACCGCCTGCGCGGCGAGGGCGACGGCCCACTGCAGGGATGCGCGCATCGTGCGGGTGTCCAGGGAGCCGCTCGACGACAGATACGCCAGTCCGGCAAAATCCGTCGCATCGTGGATCGTCGCCGTCATCGTGTGGATGGGCCACCTGAACGTATCGGCGATGGACTGAAGCAGCGAGGTTTTCCCGGTTCCCGGGGCGCCGCGCAGCGAAAGCGGGACGTTGGCCAGGAAGGCCAGCCCGATCGCAGTGACCGTGTCTTCCGTCGAGACGGCGGGGATCGATTCGCCGTTCGCGCGTGAATCGCAGACGGCAGGAATGGGATTCATGATGCGTCTCCTCTCACCGCTAAGTGCGCCCATGGTACACTCGTCGCGGTTCGCCTGCGAGAGGAGTGACACCTCACGACATTGAGGTGCTAGGCCTCTGTTGCGTGCAAGTCTAATCGAACTCTCGGGCAGGTATCTGACCGGCCACCGACCGGCCCGCGAGAGAGTCCGCCCGCCGGGCCGGCTCGAAGGTGCCCGGACGGCAGGGCGTCGCGACGGCCCGCGCGCGCGCCAGCCTGGTCAAATGAGGCGTTTGCTGCGCGGCGTCCTTCCGATCGGGAACCCGGCCGCCGTGCAGGCCCCCCGCACG
This sequence comes from bacterium, assembly GCA_035691305.1. Lineage (NCBI taxonomy): Bacteria > bacterium. The sequence goes on along the minus strand of DASSJF010000054.1, from coordinate 12,849 downwards.
ACGGCGAACTGGCGCTCGTCCAGCAACTGCTTCGTCTCTTCCGCGGCGAGCGCGTAGAGTTCCAGCGCCGCGCCGCAGGTTTGCTCGAGAGTCTCCGCCTGCACGCCGAGCGTCCGGCGGTGGGCGCGCCGCCACGGTTCGCCCATGCCGGCGACGATCGCCTCGTGAAGCTGCGCATCCCCGTCGTACAACGTCCGGCGGTGCACCGCCATCACCCGGGGCAGCTTCATCGCCAGCGCGGACCGCTGAACGGCGGCGGCGCTGTAGCGGGCGGCGCGGAGGCTGCCGACGAGTTTGAAGACTTCCTCCGCGTAATCGGTGACCTGTTCGGCCACCCACGCGTCGGCCCGCGCGCCGAGCGCATCCCAAGCCCACGCGAGCGCCTCGCGCTTCAGACCGGCGGCGATCTTCTTGGGATCATACACGATCACGGCGCGCCGCCAGCCGGGAATCGGGCTGAGATCCGCGAGATCGGCGAAGCCTTCGCGGAGCTGCGCCGGCGTCCGCCACTGTACCGAGACGACGAAGGGCTCGTGCACTTCCAGCCGGCGGGCCGGTCCGCGCCCCACGGCGATGAGGTCCACGTCGGAGTGGTCGTGGACGTCCCCGCGCACGCGGCTGCCGACGAGCACGACCGCCTCCGCCCGCTCTTGGGCCAGGCGATCCGCGATCTCGCGCGCCGCCCGTATGACCTCCGGGGCGACGCCCTCTGCGCCGCGGGCGGCGGGTCGCGGGGCGCTGCCCCGGCGCGCGCCCGAGTGCTGGGTACCGGCCATTGCCGGGGAGATTCGCCGCGGCGAAACGAAGCCCCCACCGCGGCGGAAATGACCGCGGGCCGGACGGCTGCGCCGTCCGGCCCGCCACGGCCGCGACCCCGGCTAGATCTTCTCGCCCAAGAGGGCTTTGATCTGCCGCTCCGTCACGTCGTAATCGCCCTCGCCGATGTGCGTGTAGCGAATCCGGCCCTGTTTGTCGATCAGGTAGAGCGCCGGCCAGTACGCGTTGTGGTAGGCGTTCCAGATGCGGTAGTCGTTGTCCATGACGACGGGGTACGCGACCCCGAGCCGGGCGATCGCCGCGCGCACGTACGCCACCTGGCCTTCGTGGGCGAACTCGGGCGTGTGCACGCCGACCAGGACGAATCCGCTGTCGCGATACTTCGCGTACCACTCCTTCATGTAAGGCAGGACGTTGAGGCAGTTCTCGCAGCCCGCCGTCCACATTTCCACGCCGACCACTTTGCCGCGTAGCGACGCGAGCGTCACCGGCCGGCCGTCGGTGTTGAACCACGGTCCGCCGCCGGTGAGTTCGGGCGCCGCGGTCGCCGCGAGGCCCGGCACCGCGTGAAGGGTCAGCATTCCCGCCGCCAGGGCGACGGCGCACGTGGTGATCGCTACAAGGGTTCGCATCGGTGTCCTCCGGGATCGTCACTCCGTCAACCGGAACCGTATCCAGCGGGTGTAAACTTTTGATAAAGCCCGCGGCGGCCGCCGGCCACCCTGTGATCTCAGCCGCCCGGGGCGCCACCGGATCCGAGCGTAGTCGGCCTTCACGAGCGCGTACATGTGCCGGTCTTCCAGGTTTCCGTCGGGGCCCGGGGTCACCGCGCGCGCGGTGCCCTCGTAGACGAACCCGAGTCGCTTGACCACCGCTTCGCTGCGGACGTTGCGCGGGTGCATGAAGATCTCCACGCGCTCCGCGCCGAGACGGTCGAACGCGAGGCAGGTCAGCAGGCGAACCGCTTCAGAGACGTAGCCCCGGCCCTCCGCGCTCGTGCGGATCCAGTAGCCGATTTCGAAGCACCGCCGCTCCCAGTTGATCTTGTGGAAGGCGCTGCCGCCGAGGTACCGGCCGCTGGTGCGGTCGAAGATCCCGACGACGAAGCTCTCACGACGCCGCCACAGCCCGTGCATCCGCGCGATGTCGCGGCGCTCGTCTCGCAGCGACCGGCACTTGGGCACCCACTCCAGCCAGCGCTCGAGGCGTGTCCGCGACTCTTCGATCGCGTCCCATACCGCCGGCGCGTCCGAAAGCCGGAGCCGCCGCAGACGCACGCGCGGACCGATGATCTCGCGAGGGACCGTACGGAGAACTCTCTTCGCGGGAGCCGTCATGCGCTGTCCGCCGCCTCGAACGCGCAGCTCAGATCAGCCGGTCGATCACCATTGCCGTGAAGAGCAGGCCGAGATAGAGGATCGAGTATCCAAAGAGCGCCATCTCCAGCCCGGGCCGCCGGAGCGCCAGCACCGCCCACGCCAGGCCGACGAAGACCGCGTCCAGCGCGACCGCGGAGACCGCGTACACCAGGCCGAGCGCGTGGAGCGGGACCCAGAGCGCGAGCGTCGCCGCGCTGAGGACGAGCGAGTAGATGAAGATCTGCCGGCGCGTCTCCGCGTCGCCCCGAACGACCGGCAGCATCGGAATCCCGGCCGCGCGGTAGTCGTCGGCTTTGCCGAGCGCGAGCGCCCAGAAGTGCGGCGGCGTCCACAGGAACACGATCGCGAAGAGCGCGACCGCGGGCGCGTCGATGCGCCCGGTGGCCGCGGCCCAGCCGACGAGCGGCGGCACGGCGCCGGCGGCGCCGCCGATGACGATGTTCTGCGGCGTGGACCGCTTCAGCCACAGCGTGTAGACGCCCACGTAGAACAGGATGCCTGCGGTCGACAGCGCCGCGGCGAGGAGGTTCACGCCGAGCGCCATCACCGCCATCGACAGACAGCCGGTCACGACGCCGAACACGACGGCCTGCGAGGGGCGCACGCGGCCCGCCGGGACCGGACGCAGGCAGGTCCGCCGCATGATGGCGTCGATATCGCGGTCGACATACATGTTGAAGGCGTTGGCGGAGCCCGCCGCCAGCGTGCCGCCGAGCACCGTCAGAAAGAGGGCCGCAAGCGGCAGGTGATGCGGCGAGGCGACCATCATCGTCGTGATCGTCGTGATGAGCAGCAGGAGGATGATGCGCGGTTTCATCAGCGCGAGGTAGTCGCGCGCCGTTGCGGCCGCGCGCCCGAGCGGCGTCTTCGGCTCGTCCGCGGTCCAGGCCAGCGCGTCCGCCGCCACCTTCGCGTCCGCGAAATCGTCTACCGAGCCGCCCGCAATTGTGGGCATCGGTCGCGGCGCGCGTACCGGCGGGACGGCGCGGTCCGCCCCGGCCGGCGACCGCTCGGGCGCCGGCCGGGTCAGCGCGGTCAGGACCACGAGCGTCGCGAACAGCGCCGCGGCGAGGCCGAGGTGCACACCCTGCACCGCCGGGGCCAGGCGCGTCGCGACGTTGAGCACGCCCGCCGCGATCTGCAGGGCGACGCAGAGCAGCGCGAGGTTGGCGGCGACGGCGAGGCGGCGGATGCGCAGCCGCGCCGCCGCCGCCGCGGTCCAGATCACCAGCGCGGCCACGACCAGCGCCCAGAACCGGTGCAGCATGTGAATCTGCGACGGCGCGTCGGGCGGCACCACCACGGGACCCCGGCAGAACGGCAGGTCGGGACAGGCAAGCGCGGCGCCGCTCGAGCCGACGTAGCCGCCGATCAGGATCATCACGAACGTCGCCGCCGCCGCGCCGAGCGAGAGCCGCCGGAACCCGTCGGGCGCCGCCGGGCCCGCGGGCCGCAGCGCGTTCGCCGCCTGCACGAGCAGCCCGCCGAAGAACAGCATCGCGACGCCGAGGTGCGTGGCGACGAGGCCCGGGGTGAGCTGCAGTTTGACGGTGAGGCCGCCGAGCACGATCTGCACCGCGACGAGGACCAGCACCGCAAGCGCGAGCGGACCGCTGCCCGAGACCGACCGCCGTACCCGGAACGCGAGCGCCGCGGTGAGGAGGACGAGGACGCTCACCGACGCGGCCAACAGCCGGTGGCCGTATTCGATCAGGACGAGGCCGTCGAGGGGCGGCACGAGCCGGCCGTGGCAGAGCGGCCAATCCGGGCAGGCCAGGCCCGCGCCCGTGATTCGGACGAGCCCGCCGAGCAGCACGAGCAGATACGCCGCCACGGCCGTCGTCACAGAAAACGCGCGGAATACTCGGATGGAAGCGGGAATCGGCTCGGTCACGTCGCTCGCCGAATCATATCATCAGGCGCAGGCGCCCGGTACTCCTTCCAGGATCGCGGCCGCCGAGCGCGCGTGTCAGGCGGTCAGATGCTTTTCGTACCAGTCGAGCGCTATCTTCCAGGCGTCTTTGGCGGCTTCCGGCGTGTATCCGCGCCGCGTGTCGTCGAAGAAGCCGCGACCGGCCTTGGCCTCGATCTTGTACGTCCAAGGCGTGCCCGCCTTTTTCATCGCGGCGTCGAGTTCTTTGAGGTCGGCTTCGTCGTGGCCGTCGCCGTCGCCGAAGACCGCGAGCACCGACGTCGAGATATGGGGTACCAGATTCAAATTCGGCACGCCGCCGTAGTAGATCGCCGCCGCTTTGACGTCCGAGTTGTCGGCCAGCAGGAACCACGAGAACACCCCGCCGAGCCCGAACGACAACATACCCACGCGCGTCTTGGAGACGAGCGGGTGCGCTTCCAGGTAGCGCATCGCGCTGTTCATATCCTGGACGAACTTGGGGATGGGAATTCGCGTCATCGCGTCCGCGACTTTGGCGTCGCCGCCCAACTTGGCGGTGCCTCCGGATCGGGACAGCAGATCGGGCACGAGCGCGACGTAGCCCAGTTTGGCGAGGCGGCGCGCGATGTCGCGGTAGTGCTCCGAGAGGCCGCTCGCGTCGTGCAGTATCAGGATCGCGGGATACGTCTCTCCCCCCGTCGGGGTGGCGAGGTACCCCTGCAGCGTGGTGAGAAACGCCGGAAACTCGATCGGCGCGGCCGAGATCGACGGGTCGTCGGGCTTGACGGTGATGCCGGTCGTCCCGGCCTTGTCGGGCGGCCAGCCGGGTGGCGACGGAGGCGCCTTCGGCGCCGCGGCCCAGGCGCGCCGCGCCTGCGGGGCGGTAAGCGTGCCGGCGCACAGCGACCCGGCCGCTCCGGCCAGCAGGTAGCGCAGGAATCGCCGGCGTCGCAGCCCTCCACCTGACAAATTGTCGTCGTGATGCATCACGAGCCTCCCGCGGCGCCGGCGTGCGCGCCACGTACGGAACTACGAGTCGTTTCGACATTCGGGTTCCATGCCCCCGGTGGGTCGGGGGGCAGCAGCAGCGCGATCGCGAGCGCCGCGAACGGCAGCAGCGCGGTCACGTCGAGCGCCCGCAGCACGCCCCACCGGTCCGCGATCGCCCCGAGAATCGTCGTCCCGATGCCGCCGGTGCCGACGGCGAAGCCGATGATGAGGCCGGAGATGAGCCCGATCCGTCCCGGAATGACCGACTGCGCCATCACCATGACGACGGCGAACGTGCTGACGGCGGCCATCCCGGCGATCAGCGCCGCGGCCAGGCCGATCGGGCCGACCGCGCGGGGCATGAGCCACAGCAGCGGCGGCAGGATCGCCATCGAGACGAGGAGCATGCGCCGGCGACCCCACCGATCCGCGGCGATGCCGCCGAGCAGCGTACCGACCGATCCGGCGCCGAGGAAGAGGCTGACCAGCAGGCCCGCGTACGTCGGTGTGAGATGGCGCACACCGGCGAAATACAGCGGAATGAAGCTCGACTCGCCCGTCGACGTCCAGGAACGCAGGACGACGAACGTGACGAGGAGGCCCAGGACCGTCTGCGCGGTCATGCGGCCGACCCGCGGGGCGGCCGGCACGCCGGACCTCCGTCCGTCCATCTCCTCGCCGGCGGCCGCACGGGCGGTCTCGTGCCACTCCGCTTCGAGTTCGCTGCGCCGGCGCGGCGAAGCGACGAACCACAGGATCACGGCGGCGGGAATGCTGAACACCGGCATATAGAAAAGGCCCCTCAGGCCGGCGAGATGTAGCGCCACGCTGGCGGCCGCCGGGCCGAATCCGTAGCCCACGTTTCCGCCGGCGGAGAAGTACGACATGCCCGTGGCGCGCCGTTCGCCGCTCGCGAGGCCGGCCCACTTGTACCCTTCGGGGTGGAACGCGGCCACGCCGAGCCCGCAGAGGAAGATCATGGCCATCATGAGTGCGAAGTGGTGGGCCGCCACCGCCAGAATCATGCCGGTCCCCGAGATCAGCGCCCCGGCCGGCATGAGCCAGCGCATCCGGGCCCGGTCGCTCAGCACGCCGAACGCGGGCTGCACGATAGAGGAGCTGATACTAGCTATGAGCACCACCAGGCCGACGTCCGTGTAGGATAGATGGTACTGCGTCTTAAACAGGGGGAGCAGCGCCGGCAGCGCGCCCTGCGAGAGATCGGTCGCGAAGTGGCCGTAACTCAACTGGAGCAACACGCGGCGGTTCACAGACGGTGCTCGTTCGACGAACGAATGATGCCGGCCTCCCCGGAGGGCGGCGCGACGCGAGGTGGGAACGTGAAGGGAAGCCGGAGGATCGTACGCGCGGCCGCGATCATCGCGATCGCAACGGCCGCGCCCGCGGCCATTGTCGCGGCGCCCGCGGGAGGGGGCGTCGCGCCGCAGGGGGCGGTGGTCCGGGTGTCGGGCCAGCGCGCGTACCAGCACGTCCTCGCACTTTCGCAGAAGATCGGACCGCATCCCGCCGGCTCTCCCGAAGACAAAACGTCGGGGAATTACATCGCGTCGCAGTTGACCCGCGACGGCTGCACCATAGAATGGCAGTCCTTCACGTTCCCGTACTTCCACGTGAAGCACGTGGCGCTGACGGTTCCGGAGGTCAGCCCGGCGCTGCACCCGCGCGCGATGGAATACTCCCCCTCCACGCCCGGGGCGGGCCTCACCGCGGAAGTGGTAGACGCGGGACTGGGGCGGCCGGGTGACTTCGGCGGCCAGGCCGCGGCGGGTGCGCCGGTGCGCGGCAAGATCGTGCTCGTGCGGCGCGGCGAGATGACGTTCCGCGCGAAGGCCGAGAACGCAGCCGATGCCGGGGCCGCGGCGGTCGTCGTGTACAATTCGCAACCGAACGACTTTTCGGGCACCCTAGGCCAGGCGACCCGCATCCCCGTCGTGTCGCTGTCGGGCACCGAAGGACAGCGGCTGCTCGACCGCGTACGGACCGGCCGCACCGTCGCGCGCCTGGACGTGCAGACGGTCAACGAGCAGCGGACGACGTGGAACATCGTGGGCACGAAGGCCGCGCCGGGGACCGCGGCCGGCGGCGATGCCGGGCGGGTCTTGATCGTCGGCGCGCACCGCGATACCGTCGCCGAGGCGCCGGGCGCGAACGACAACACCTCCGGGGTTGCGGCGGTGCTCGAGACCGCCGAGGTGCTGAAGGACGTACCGCTCCCGGTGACCGTTCGGTATGTGCTGTTCGGCGCGGAAGAGGATGGGCTCTACGGTTCGGCGGAGTACGTCAAGCATCTCGAGCGCGGCCGGATCATCGGCATGATCAACCTCGACATGGAGGGCGTCGGCGACCGGCTCATCCTGGCCGGCAAGGGCGACGACACGATGGTTCGTACGGCGGCGCGCCTCGCGGGTGATCTCGGTATCCGCGTCGAGGTCCACGCGGCCGAAGGCGGTAGCGACCACGCGAACTTCGAGAGGGCGGGCATTCCCGTCGTGTTCCTGTTCCGGCCCGACGATCCGTACTACGATACGCCGCGCGACACCGTGGACCGGGTGTCGCCCGCGTTGCTCGAGGCGTCCACGAAGCTCGCGGTCGCGACCGCGCTCGTGGCTGCGCAGACGAAGTAGTGCAGCTCGGTCCTGCACGACGGCGGGCGCCCGTCGGGCACCCGCGGGGAGCCATGGACCGGCGTCTAGGGAAGAGGAATGATCCGGTGTAACAGCAGCGTCGCCAACAGGCCGTACGCCATCGCGAAGAACGACCCCGCGACCAGGCGTTCCTTCTCCGGGACGCGCAGGAGATGCAACGTCAGCGCGATCGTCGGCAGTCCCAGTCCGAGCATCAGCGCGGTGCGCAATCCGATCGAGACGAGCGGTGCGGCGAACACCGGAACCCTCCGTCCGTCAGAGTCCCGGTGCGTTGGTGGCGGAAACATCATTTCCCTTCCGCCCGGGCCGGCGTCGTCGCCGTGCGGCCGTGCCACCTGGGTCGGCCGTGGTGACTGCGGCGGAATCTCCGGCCCGGGTGCGGCGCCGACTGGTGCGTGCGCGCCTTACGTGCCGATTCCGTTCTCGACAGCGTGAACAGGATCCAGCCGCTAAACACCGGCGCGACGATTCCGCCGATCAGAGACGCCCAATGGTCGCCGGCACGGGATAGGGGAACGGCACCTCAAAACGCCTACGAAACATCTCGCGCTATAGTCAGCCATCAGTACATTCGAATGGTTGGACGGCCAGAACTCCCGGTGCGGAGAAGCGGTGTCGCGCGCAGTTGTCCCCGATCGTTCGAAGAATTGAGTCCGAAGGTTCAGCCTTTCGAGGCGACGAACCCGACCTCACCAGGAACAGCGGCATCATGGAGGCTGACGAATGGCTCGTCGGCCGAAGACGCGGATCCCCAGGCCGAAACAGACAAAGCCACAAGCTTCTCGGCCCAAGATTCCGCCGCCTGTCCCGCGTCGCCACAACCTACGTACTCAACTTACAAGTTTCATCGGGCGAGAGCGCGAGATCGACGAGATCAAGCGCCTCCTCGGCACGACGCGCCTCCTCACGCTCACTGGCACAGGCGGCTGCGGCAAGACGCGGTTAGCGTTGCGGGTAGCGGACGATCTTCTCAACGAGGCTCCCGATGGAGTTTGGGTAGTGGATCTGGCGCCGGTCTCAAATCGCGCTGTTGTGCCCCAAACGGTCGCTGCGGTGCTAGGAATTCCCGAACAACCGAGACGACAGCTGCAACAAACGTTAGCCGCTTCACTCAGATCCAGATCACTTCTTCTGCTGCTGGACAATTGTGAGCACCTGCTTGGTTCCTGCGCTGATCTCGTAAATGCGCTCCTACAAGGCTGTCCCGACCTGCGAATTCTGGCGACAAGTCGGGAACCGCTCGGCGTTGCTGGCGAGGTCCGATGGACGGTGCCTCCGCTTTCTCCCCCGAATCTCCAGCACCAAGTAAGCATGGACGCCGTATTGCGCAACGATGCTGTCCGATTGTTCGTCGACCGTGCAAGAGCCGTACGATCGGAGTTTGCGATCACCGAAAATAACGCTCATACAGTTGCCGACCTCTGCCGACGGTTGGATGGTATTCCGCTAGCAATCGAGATGGCGGCAGCGTGGGTGCGAGTCTTAGCCGTTGGCGAGATTCTTGGCCGGCTCACTGATCGGTTTCGGTTGCTCACGAGTGGAAGTCGTGCGACTTTGCCCCGGCATCAAACTCTGAAGACCGCGATGGACTGGAGCTACGATTTGCTGCCGGCGAATGAGCGTATTCTCTTGTCCCGCCTATCCGTGTTCGCTGGCGGGTGGTCGTTGGAAGCCGCTGAGACAATTTGCTCGGAAGGAGAAGTCCAAAGGGCCACCATCTTCGATTTGTTGACTCACCTAGTGGATAAGTCGCTTGTGATCGCGGAGACAAGCGGTGCCGGCGCGCGTTATCGACTATTGGAGACGGTTCGTCAGTATGGCGAGGAACGGCTTCTGGAGTCCGGAAAGGCTGCTGACGCACACAGGCGACATCGAGACTGGTACCTGAGTTTCGCGGAAAAGGCCAACGTAGCGCTACGTGAATCCCAGCAGGCCACGTGGCTGCAACGGCTCGAGACCGAACATGATAATCTACGGGCGGCGATAGAGTGGAGCAAGAAGGAACGTAGCGGGGCTGGCGCTTGGTTGCGGTTCTCAGCTGCGCTCCACGAATTTTGGTTTATTTGCGGCCATTATACTGAGGGGCGTGAGTCGCTCGAAGGAGCGCTCACTGCCAGCATCGACTCATCGGCGGCGGTGCGCGCATTGGCGCTCTCTGGCGCCGGCCTACTTGCGTGGCGACAAGGCGACGCGAGCGGAAGCGTCTATCTTCACGAAAGCCTTGCTCTATTTCAGAAATTGAACGATCAGCGGGGCGCTGCCTATGCACTCCACCATCTGGCGCACTTTGCGGAAGGCGAAGCTGATTTCCACCAGGCGGTAGACATGTTTGAACAGAGCGTGTCTCTCTACAAGCAAGCACAGGATACGTGGGGCGTTGGCTGGTCTTTATACTGCTTGGGAACAGCGATGCTGCTGCAAGGTGATCATGAGAAAGCAACCCCGTTACTTGTAGATAGCTTAGCCCTTTGCCGCGCCGCAGGGAACAGATTTACGACTGCTTATGCTCTCGGTGGTCTAGCCGCGGTGGAAGCGCTTCGAGGCAATTACGACCGAGCCACCGTACTTATCGAAGAGGGCTTGACGCTCGGACAACAGATTGGGTCGAAGAACTACATCGCCTGGGCGAAGGTTGGGCTGGCGAATGTTGCGCTGGCTCAGGGCCACTACGATCGAGCGGCGATGCTGTTTCGGGAAAGCCTCGCCATGCTTCAAGAGCTCGGAAACAAAAGAGGTCTTTCGGAGAGTCTCGAAGGCCTCGCGGTCGCGACTTCGGGTCAAGGCGATTACTTGGAAGCAGCGCGGTTGTTCGGAGCATCCGACGCCTCGCGAACTAGAACCGGTCCGAATTTCTGGCCCGGCACTCGGACTGACCGTGATCAGCGAATCGCTACCGTACGAAGTGCGCTAGGCTCGCCGGCATTTGCCACTGCGTGTGCAGAAGGCCGAGCGATGACGCTTGAGCATGCCGTTGAACATGCGCTAACACCATCCGCTCGGAATCAAGTGAGGCCTCACGGGCGCGCGAAGTCTCCAGCAGTGAAACGAACCGGTCTATTGGCCCCCCGTGAGAGAGAGGTGGCGACCCTTGTCGCTGAGGGAATGACAAATCGAGAGATTGCCGATCGTATGTCCATCAGAGAAGGTACCGTAGAGGCTCATGTCCAGCACATCCTTAATAAACTTGGTATGAATACCCGTGCGCAAATCGCCGCTTGGATAGTTGCGCACCAAAGAGAGTCCGCTCCGCCGTTAGACTAGAATCTCCGCGTCTGGGCCTCCCTCCCCGCAAGGAACCTATCCCTATATAGGATTTCCCGGATGGAGTCCGCACCCGTTTCCCTTACCCTTTTGGCAGGGGCCAGAGGGGGGCTATGCCGTGCAGGTTCTTGCCGGGCTTGTCGTTGCGGCGATAATTATCGGACCAATCCCCGATGCGACAGCGTGGAGTCCCCGCGCGGTTGTTATTTTTCCAGGTCATGCTCTTGGGCCTGTTACGCTCGGAATGTCTGCGAGAGAAGCTGACGCGGCGGCGGCACGGTTTGCGCGCACAACCGGCCGCGTCATCGATGTGCTCTTTCGAAACGGGGTGGTGGCAGCCGTCGGAAGTGCCCTGACCGCGCACATCGATGTTCAGTTGCCCGACGATAACAAGTCGTTCCTTCCACGAGATGCAATCGGAGGGCAAAGTACCCTCGATATCAACGGGTCTCCGGACCAACTCGTCAACGTATTCGGCGCCCCGAGGGTTGTCCGTGAGAGTCGCGACAATCTGGCGCTGATGTTCGCCGCTGGACTCATAGCGTACATTCAGCGAACGCAGGCGCGAGGTGCCACAGTGAGCTATCTCGCCGTCCAGGAAACCGGCAGCATGGTGGTGCCGTCGATCGGCAATCTTGCCCGATGGAGTCCGGGGCCGACGAGAGGCATCGTCGTCACTTATCTCCCAATCCAATCTATGGATCTCGTTCCCGTGTCGAGCATCGGTCAACTCGCTCCCTGGAGTGGTGAGTCATCCGAAGCGGCTATCGTTCCAGGGCGCTCCATTGGCCCGGTAACGCTTGGTATGCCAATTTACAAAGCACGCGAGACCGCCGCTCTATTTGAGTACCAGACTGGATGCAATATTGATCTGCTTGCCGCACGTGGCGTGGTGATCGCGGCGGGTAGTCCCTGGGGCGGGTGCTTGACTCTTCAAGTGCCACGCCAGACTACGCCACCCGTAGACGGTATCGGCGATCCTCCGGCATTGCTTGCGGAAGTGTTCGGCCGGCCCCAGACTATGCATCTGGGCGGGGATCGCGTAGCGCTCGTCTTTGCCGATGGGCTCGTGGCCCACGTTGGTGTTCTCCACGTACATGGTGGTTTCGTGACCTACCTGGCGGTCCAGCCCCGTGGTTGGAGATCGGTGCCTGGGATCGGTCATTTCATAGCTTGGCCGGAGGAGCACAGCCGTCACACGATGCCACAATCATCAACCGCCTATTCGATCCCGCCAAGCGAGCGCGCTTTTCTACTCTACAGCGATGGAGGGAGTGGTAATGGGTTGCTACCTCCACCACCGAGTCCCTAGAGCGCGGGGTCAGTGTACAGCGATGCGCGGATTCGTGAGCGTTGTTTTTCTGCTGATGGTGTCGACCTCTGCAAGCGCCGCGCCCCAATCGGAACAGTATCCAAGGCTTGCGGCGTCCGCCGATGGCACCGAGCGACCAGCGTTCGTCGATCAGATCCCACAGATCATCCCTGGAGTGCAAGTCGGGCCAGTCAAGCTCGGGATGGCTGCATATGATGCTGCGGGCGTCGCACTCGCATTTGAACGAGCAACTGGCTGCCAGATCGACCTGCTTATCGTAGCCGGTCGTGTTGTCGCAGCTGGCACACGGTTTGGCGGCTGTCTCCATTTATCGCTCTCCCGTGTGCCCCCCAGCGTAGCGAGCACTTTAGAGTTGCCTCCGCTGCATTGGGATCCCGTGATGGACGGGCCCGCTTCAGATTTTGTTGCCGCGTTCGGTGCTCCGATCGAGGTGGGCTTGAACATGAATCGTTTGGCACTAATCTGGTCGCAGGGTCTCGTGGCTCACGTCGGCGGCATTCGGAACGGTGACGGCAATGTCACCTATCTCGCCGTAGTGATGCCCGGAAC
>DASSJF010000053.1 GCA_035691305.1 bacterium | reverse complement strand
AGAGAATCGCCGAGGTCAGGGTGTCCGTTTCGATCGCGCGGCGCAGCAGGCGGCCGGGCCCCAGCAGGTGCGCCTGCCCGACGATGTCGTCGAGCGAGCGCGGCCGCATTCGCGCGGCGAGCGGCGCCTCGCGGGCCGTCTCCTCCCGCCGGCTCTGCTCGAACAGCTCCATGCCCACATCATGGGGCCCGGCGGACGAGCGTGTCAAGGAACGCCTACGGGTAGACACCGCGCTCGTCGAGCGCCGCGCCGACCCGGCGCACCGCGACCAGCAGCGCCGCGGTGCGCAGCGAAACCCGCTCCGCGGCGGCGACCGCCGAGACGCGCGCGACTCCGTCCACCATGATGCGCGTCAGGTGCGCGTTGATCTCGGCCTCGCTCCAGAAATAGGCCTGTAGGTCCTGCACCCACTCGAAGTACGACACGACGACGCCGCCCGCGTTCGCGAGGATGTCGGGCACGACGAGAATGCCGCGATCCTCGAGGATCGCGTCCGCCTCGGGCGTGGTCGGGCCGTTTGCCCCCTCGACGACGATCCGCGCCTGAATCCGCGCCGCGTTGCGGCCGGTGATCTGCCCTTCGATCGCCGCCGGGACCAGGAAGTCGCACGGCAGCTCGAGCAGCGCGGCGTTCGTGACCGCCTCGCCGCCGGAGAAGCCTTCGACGCGCTTCGTAGCCGCGACGTGCCGCCGCAGCGCCCCGAGATCGAGGCCGGCCGTGTTGTAGACGCCGCCGAACGCGTCGCTGATCCCGACGATCCGGCAGCCTTCCGCGGCCATCAGGGTTGCGGCCGTGCCGCCGACGTTGCCGAAGCCCTGCACGACGACGCGCGCGCCGGCGAAGGGGAAACCGCGCGTGCGGGCCGCCTCGCGCGCCGCGATCATCACCCCGCGCCCGGTTGCGTCCTGCCGGCCCGCCGAGCCGCCGATCGCGAGCGGCTTGCCGGTGACGACGCCAGGCACGGAATACCCCGCGTGCATGCTGTAGGTATCCATGAACCAGGCCATCACCTGGGCGTTCGTGCCGACGTCGGGCGCCGGGATGTCGATGCGCTCGCCGATCATCGGCCGCAGCTCCGTCGCGAACCGGCGCGTCAGCCGTTCGAGTTCGCGCGCGGACAGCGCGGACGGATCGCACGCCACGCCGCCCTTCGCGCCGCCGTATGGTAGATGCGCGAGGGCGCACTTCCAGGTCATCCACATGCCGAGGGCCCGCACCTCGTTGATCCAGACCTCGGGGCTGTAGCGCAGGCCGCCCTTCGTCGGGCCGAGCGCGGTGTTGTGCAGCACTCTGTGTCCGGTGAAGACGCGCGTGCTCCCGTCGTCCATCGCGACGGGGAAGCGCACGGTGAACTCCCGTTCCGGCCGCTCGAGCACGCCCCGGACCGCGGGCGAGAGGTTGAGCCGGTCGGCCGCGCCGTTGAACTGCTCCAGCGCCATCTCCCAGGGATCGTCGTGGCCCTGGGGAGGCGCGGCGGTTCCGGCGCCGCTCTGCGGATGGGGAGCGTGAGTATCCATCAATGGACGAGAGTGTGACGGGACGAGAAGCGGCTCCTGCGGTACCGCCGGCCGCGGTCCCCGAACCTGTGGCACACAGGTGGGTGCCCTCCCGAGCGGATCCGACTAGCCCCCCGAGCCGGCCCTGCGGAGCCCTGCCGTCACCGTCCGGAGCCAGGCTCCCGATGTCTTTCTGTTGGTCGGGACCACGTATACCTAGCGTGTAACACAGGAGCCACTACGGATGATACCACCCTCCTCGGCCGGCCTCAACAAGAGCCGCTTTAGCGGCGGACTTCGATGTGCGCCTCGGTGAGGGCCTGAGGGTCGACCTCCGACGGCGCGCCGGTCATGAGATCGGTCGCGCTCTGCGTTTTCGGGAACGCGATCACTTCGCGGATCGAGTCTTCGCCGGCCAGCACCATGACGAAGCGGTCGAAGCCGAAGGCGATGCCACCGTGCGGCGGAGCTCCGTACCGGAACGCGTCCAGCAGGAACCCGAACCGCTCGCGCGCGGCTTCCGGCGAAATCCCGAGAAGCGCAAACACGCGCTGCTGCAGGTCTTGCCGGTGGATCCGAATGCTGCCGCCCCCGAGCTCCACGCCGTTGAGCACGAGATCGTAGGCCTTCGCGCGCGCCCTCAGCGGCTCGCTTCCCAGCAACGGCAGGTCTTCGTCCAGCGGCGCCGTGAACGGATGATGCACGGCGGCGAGTCCCCCCTCCGCGGACCGTTCAAGCAGCGGAAAGTCGACGACCCATTCGAACACAAAGCCGTCACGGATCAGGTTGAGGCGGCGGCCGAGCTCGAGGCGCACGCGTCCCATGGCTAGGGCGACGGTCTCGGCGGGCCCCGCGGCCAGCAGCAGCAGGTCCCCGTCCGCCGCGCCGCAGCGCCCGCGCAGCGCGGCCAGCGTGTCCGCCGGAAGGTGCTTGGCCAACGGCCCGCGCGGACCCGCGGGGTCGAGGTGTATCGGCACGAGCCCTCCGGCGCCGGCCGCTTTCGCGAGGTCCTCGAGTTCGACGGTCTCGCGACGGCTGTATCCGCCGGCGCCGGGCGCGCAGAGCGCGCGGACGACGCCGCCGGAGGCGACGGATTGACTGAAGACGCGGAAACCGCTTGCGGCGAAGAGGTCCCCGCAGTCCGTGATCTCGAGGCCGAAGCGCAGGTCGGGCTTGTCGCTGCCGTACCGCCGCATCGCGTCCGCGTAGGTGATGTGCGGAAACGGCCGCCGCACGTCGACGCCGAGCGCCTCGCGCACGGCGTAGACCACCATCTCCTCCGCCATCGCCTGAACGTCGTCGGGGCCGACGAACGACATCTCGATGTCGATCTGCGTAAACTCCGGGGCGCGGTCGGCACGCAGATCCTCGTCGCGGAAGCAACGCACGATCTGGAAGTACCGCTCCGCGCCGGCGACCATCAGCAGTTGCTTGAACAGCTGCGGCGACTGCGGCAGGACGTAGAACTTGCCGGGGTGCACGCGGCTGGGCACGAGGAAATCGCGGGCGCCCTCGGGAGTGCTCTTGATCAGCATCGGCGTCTCGATCTCGAGGAACCCCTGCCCGTTGAGATGGTCGCGCACGGCCTTCGCCAGCCGGTGGCGCAGCGCGAGGTTCGCCTGCATCCTCGAACGCCGGAGGTCGAGGTAACGGTACTTGAGCCGGACCGCCTCGTCGACATCGACGTCGGCATCAATCGGAAACGGCGGTGTCTCGGACGGGTTCAGCACCCGCACTTCGCGGGCGCGCACCTCGACGGCGCCCGTCGCGATGCGCCGGTTTTCGGTTCCGGCCGGCCTCGCCGCGACGACGCCGCGCACCGCCAGCACGTACTCGTTTCGCACGGCCGCGACGACGGGCGCGGCCTCCGCCCCTTCCTGCGGGTTAAAGACGACCTGCGTCACGCCGGTGCGGTCCCGCAGGTCGATGAAGATGAGGCCGCCGAGGTCCCGCCGGCTCTGCACCCAGCCCATGAGCGTGACGGTTTGGCCGATGTCGCCGGCCCGGAGGGCGCCGTTGGTGTGCGTCCGGCGCCAATCGCCGAGCTCGCTGCCGGTCGACGGCGGGCGGTCGCGCTCGTCGATCATCGCGCCACCTCCGCCGCCCCGCCGGGGGCCGCACCGCGCGGGGGTCCCGCGGCGCGGATACGGGCCGGCACTTCGTCCGCGACGCGGTCGAGCGGGACTTCCGCCTGTTCGCCGGACGCCATCTCGCGAAGAATCGCGGCGCCGCGCTTGACCTCGTCTTCGCCGAGCAGCAGCACCCAGGCCGCGCCGGCGCGGTCGGCCTGCCGCATCTGGCTCCGCAGGCCCCGCCCCATCACGTCCGCCGTCACGCTCAGGCCCCGGCCGCGCAGCCGGTCCGCGATCGCGAGCGCCTGCGGGCTCCCCGTCCCCGCCGTCGCGATGAAGAGATCGACGCCGTGATCCGCGGAGGGCCGGGTGCCCGCGGCGTCCAACACGATCAGCAGCCGTTCGATGCCCATGCCGAATCCCACGCCGGGCGTCGGCGGGCCGCCCATCTGCTCGGCGAGCCCGTCGTACCGACCGCCCCCGAACACGACGTTCTGCGCCCCGAGCGCCCCCGACATCGCTTCGAACGCCGTGCGGGTGTAGTAGTTCAGGCCGCGCACGATCATCGGATCGACGGTGTACGAGATGCCCATCGCCTCCAGATGCGCGCGCACGCCGGCAAAGTGCGCCCGGCACTCGTCGCAGAGGTAATCGAGGATGCGCGGCGCGCCGGCCGCGATCTCGCGGTCGTGCTCGCGCTTGCAGTCCAAGAGGCGCATCGGCGCGGTGTCGTAGCGCCGCCGGCAGTCGTCGCAGAGTTCGTCGAGGCGCGGCGCGTAGTAGGCGCGCAGCACGTCTTCGTAGTGCGGCCGGCACTTGGCGTCGCCGACGCTCGAGAGGCGCACGTCGAGGCCCCGCAGGCCGACGGCCTCCGTCAGACGCACGGCCAGGCTCAGGACCTCCGCGTCCGCGGCGGGCGCGGGGGCGCCGATCACTTCCGCGCCGAACTGCGTGTGCTGGCGATAGCGGCCGGCCTGGGGCCGATCGTAGCGGAAGATCGGGCAGATGTAGTATACCCGCACGGGAGGCGCCTGGGCCGCGAGGTTGTGCTCGAGGACGGCGCGCACGACGGGCGCGGTGCCCTCGGCGCGCAGCGTCAGGCTGCGTCCGCCCCGATCTTCGAACGTGTACATCTCTTTGTCGACGATATCGGTCCCGGCGCCGACGCCGCGCTGGAAGACCTCCGTGTGCTCCACGATCGGTGTGCGGATCTCGCGGTACCCGTACCGGCCCGCGAGGTCGCGCATCCGCGCCTCGACCCGCTGCCACCGGCCGGTGTCCTCGGGCAGGACGTCCTGCATGCCGCGGGGGACCCTAAGCTCCATGGGCCCCTCCGCGCCGCGCCGCCCAGGCCGAGCCGACGGCGCCCCCCACCGCGACCGCCGCGAAAAAGCCGTTCGCCTCGGGCCGGTCGAGCACGTAGCTGAGCGCGACGACGGTGTGATGCGCCCGGATCCACGCGACCGCGACCACGACCGCCGCGAGGGGCGTCGCGGCCCGGCGCAGCCACGCCGCGCGCGCAAGACGGGCGACGACGAGGAGCCATCCGGCCAGGACCGCGCCCGTGAACCCGATGATGAGCGCCTCCGGCGCCGCGCGGCCGAGCCACACTTGGACGTCGCGCGGCAGCTGGCGCAGGCCGATCAGCAGTGCCGCGCCGAATACGGCGAGCGCGGCGAGCGAGCCCGCAGCCGCGGCACCGGCGCCCGGCATCATCGCGGAGGTGCGTCGGCTGAGGGCCGCCACGGCCGTGCCCTGGATCACGATCGGCACGAGCAACAGCGCCGGGATCAGCACCCAGGTGACGGCGTCCCAGGATGCGCGCGGGAAGACGTCCAGCAGCGCGCGCAGCACTCCGATGCGCGCGGCCGCGGCGAGCGCCCACACGCTCGTTCCGCCGATCGCGATGCCGGCCCCGATCAGCTCCCACCCGGTCGGCCTCTCGTTCACTTCGCCCGGCGCTCCGTCTCCAGCATGACCGTCACCGGTCCGTCGTTGTGGATTTCCACGAGCATATGCGTTCGAAAACGGCCCGGCACGACACGTACGCCCGCGGCCGCCAGCGTCTCGTTGAACAGCCGGTACAGAGGCTCGGCCTGCTCGGGCGGCGCCGCCTCCCCGAAGCTCGGCCGCCGGCCGCCCGACGTATCGGCGTAAAGCGTGAACTGCGGCACGCTCAAGACCTCGCCGCCGACGTCCGTGATCGACCGATTGAGGCGCCCGGCTTCGTCGTCGAAGATCCGAAGCGCCGCGACACGGCCGGCGAGCGCGCACGCCTCCGCGGGGCCGTCCGAGCGGCTGACCCCGAGCAGCACCGCAAATCCGCGGGCGATCCGCCCCAGCGGCTCGAGATCACCGACCGGATCCGCCGCGTACACGGCGGCCCGCCGCACGCGCTGGACCAGTGCCCGCATCCCGGCGACCTACGCGAGATGCCGGCGCAGCGCGGCGAGGGTCCGCTCGAGGTCCTCGGCGTTATTATAGAAGTACGGAGACAGCCGGATCACGCCGGGCCGCGCATCGACGATCACGCGTTCGGCGCGGAGCGCTGCGACGGCGGCCGGTGGATCCGCGACCGGAACGGTGAGGATTCCGGCAAGATCCTGTACCGTCCGCCGCATCCGCGCCGGAACGCCGATCTCGCCCAGTCCGCCGGCCAGGTCGGCGAGCAGCGCGATCTGGCGCGCGCGCAGTGCGGCCGGCCCGATCTCGTGCACGTAGTCGAGGCCCGCCCGGGCCGCGTAGATCGCCGCGACCGAGGGGGTCCCGGCCTGAAAGCGACGCGCGTCGTCCGCGTACTCGAACCGCCGCGTGTCGAACGCGAATTGCCGTCCGTGCGCAAACCAGCCCACAACCGAGGGCGCGAGCCCGCGGTACAGGTCGCGCCGCACATAGAGGTAGGCGATCCCCGGGCCGCCGAGCAGCCACTTCAGCCCGCCGGTCACCAGAAAGTCGACGCCGAGCGCGTGCACGTCCACCGGGAGCTGGCCGACCGACTGGTAGGCGTCGACCAACAGCAAGGCGCCCCGCGCGTGCGCGAGCCGCGCGAGCGCGGCGACGTCCTGGATCTCGCCGCTCTGAAAGTACACGTGGGAGGCGACGACGAGCTGCGTCCGCTCGTCGATCAGGCGCTCAAACGTCTCGAGCGGCACCGAGAGCCCGTCGGGACTCGCGGCGTAGGCCACCTCCACGCCGCGGCGCGGCAACCACTGATACGGAATGGTCGGAAAGTCGATGTCCGAGACGATCACGCGCGGGCGCGCCGAATAGTCGAAGCAGCTCGCGACCGCGGTGATGGCGCCCGTGATCGACGGCGCGAGCGCCACTTCCTCGGGCGCGGCGCCGATCACCTGCGCGAACGATCCGCGCAGCGCATCGAGCTCCTGCCACCACGGACCGTACCACGCCGAGGCCCCCGATTCGTCCCAGAGATCGAGGAAGCGGCCGACGGCGGTGCGAACTCGGCCGCCCAGGGCACCGAGCGAGCACGTATTCAGGTACGTCGCGCGCTCGAAGATCGGAAACTCGGCCCGGTAGGCGGCCCATGAGGCCGCCGGGCCCGGCGGGGCAACCGCCGGGCCCGGGGCTGAACCCGAATGGGTCGGCGCGGTGCCGTCGGTCACGCGCCCGCTCCGCCCCCGCCCTCCGCCGGCGGACCGGCGTTCGCCGGGCTCGCCGGCAACGAGGTCATCGAAGCCGGCACCGCCGCGCGCGGACGCAGCGCCGCGAGGCGGCGGCGAACCTCCGCGAACGTCTCGTCCCGCTTCGGGAACGCGAAGCGCACGAAGCGGCGTCCGTCGGCGGGGTTGTGGAAGAACGAGTAGCCCGGCACCGGAGCGACGCCGATCTGCTCGATCAGATACTTCGTGAACACCTCGTCGCTCTCGAATCCGAAGGGCGTGATGTCGCACATGACGTAGTAGGCGCCGGCCGGCACGAAACATTCGAAGCCCGCCTCACGCAGGATCGCGAGCAGCGCGTCGCGCTTCCGCTGGTACATCGCGGCGAGCTCGGCGTAGTATGTGCGCGGGAAGCCGAGCGCGGTCACGGCCGCCTCCTGCAGGGGCGCGGCGGCGCCCACGGTGAGGAAGTCGTGGACCTTCCGGATGCCGTCCGAGATGTGCGGCGGCGCGATCGTCCATCCGATCCGCCATCCCGTGACGCTGTAGGACTTCGAGATGCTGTTGACGATCACGGTGCGCTCGCGCATGCCGGGCAGCGACGCGAGGCTGACGTGCCGCGCGCCGTCGTAGATGATGTGCTCGTACACTTCGTCGGTGAAGGCCAGCAGGTTGTGTCGTTGGCACAGCGCCGCGATGCCCTCCAGCTCCTCACGTGTGAAGACCTTGCCCGTGGGGTTGTGCGGCGTGTTGAGGATGATCGCCTTGGTGTAGGGCGTGATCACCGCCTTGACGTCGTCGAGGTCGATCGGGAAACCGGGGGCGAGCCGGATCGGCACGAACTTCGGTACCGCGCCGGAGAGCTTCGCGTCGGGGCCGTAGTTCTCGTAGAACGGCTGGAAGACGATGACCTCGTCGCCCGGGTTGATCGTGGCGAGCATCGTCGCCATCATCGCCTCGGTGGCGCCGCAGGTCACGGTGATGTGGCGGTCCGGCTCCACCTCGATCCCGTTGAACCACCGCACCTTCTCCGCGATCGCCTGGCGCAGGCGCGGCGCGCCCCAGGTCACGGCGTACTGGTTGTGCCCGTCCGCGAGCGCCTTCGCGCCCGCGGCCAGCAGCTCGGCGGGCGCCGGGAAGTCCGGGAAGCCCTGGGCCAGGTTGATCGCGCCGTGCTCCATCGCGAGCCGTGTCATCTCGCGGATCACGGATTCGGTGAAGACCCCGACGCGTGCGGCGGTGAGAATCATGTCGTCCCCCTCTCCCGGCTGACCGGAACTTCTCTATAGAATGCCACGGTTCGGCGCCGCGCGCTAGTGCGGGACGACGCGCTCCACGCTCAAGACGTCCCTGACCTGGCCGATGCGCTGCATGACCGCGGTCAGCTGGCTCACGTTGCGGATGTCCATCACGATGCCGGTCACCGCGACCTTGTCCTTACGCACGCGGGAGTTGATCGAGACGACGTTGGTCTTGTGCTCGGCGATCGCGGTCAGGATGTCTTTGAGCAGGCCCACCCGGTCCGCGGCCTCCACTTCGATCGCGACATGATAGGTCCCGTCCGAGCTCGCCTCCCACTCTACGTCCAGGATGCGCTCCGGATGGACCCGCAGGAACGGCAGGTTCGGACAGTCGGCGCGGTGGATGGTGACCCCGCGCCCCTGCGTCGTGTAGCCGACGACCCGATCGCCGGGCAGCGGGCTGCAGCAGCGCGCGAACCGCATCAGCACATTGTCGACGCCCATGACCCGGACGCCGGTGGCCGCGCCGGCGGGCGGCGGGGTGGACGGCGCGGCGGGCGCCTCCGGTTCTTGCTCGACCGGCGCGCCGCGCAGCGCCTGCACGACTTGAAGCAGCGACACATCGCCGTTCCCCACCGCGGCGAGCAGCTCTTGATCGTCCGGCAGCCCGAAGCGACCGGCGACCTCGCGCAACGGCTCGGGCTTCGCGAGCGCCAGGCCGCCGCCGCCGCGGCGCAGTTCCTTTTCCAGGAGTTCCCGTCCCCGGACGATGTTCTCGTCGCGCCGTTCGCGCTTGAACCACTGCCGGATCTTGGTGCGGGCGTTGGTCGTCTGGACGAACGCCAGCCAATCGCGGCTCGGTCCCGCGGCCGTCTTGCTCGTCACGACCTCCACGATGTCGCCGGACTGCAGACGCTGGCTCAACGGCACAAGGCGGCCGTTCACCTTGGCGCCGGTCGTGCGGTATCCCACGTCGGTGTGGATCCGGAACGCGAAGTCCACCGCCGTGGCGCCGGCCGGCAAGTCGATCACGTCGCCCATCGGTGTAAAGACGAAAACCTCGTTCTGGAACAGGTCGATCTTGACCGAGTGCATGAACTCGCGCGCGTCCTGCATCTCCTGGTGCCACTCGAGCAGCTGCCGGAGCCAGGAGAGCTTTTGCGCGAACGCGCCCTCGGCACGGCCCCCGCCCTCCTTATAGCGCCAGTGCGCGGCGATGCCGTGCTCGGCATCACGATGCATCTGGGGCGTGCGGATCTGGATCTCGAGCGGCTGCCCCTCGCAGATCACGGCGGTGTGGAGCGACTGATAACCGCTGGTCTTCGGGTTGGCGATGTAGTCGTCGACTTCGCCGGGAATCGGCTTCCACAGGGAGTGCACGATGCCGAGGGTCTCGTAGCACTCCCGCACGTCGTTGACCACGACCCGGACGGCGACGCGGTCGTAGATGCGGCCGATCCCCTGACCCTGGTACTTCGGGCGCTGCATCTTCTGGTAGATGCTGTAGACGTGCTTCGGGCGCGCGCTCAGGTTCGAGCGATCGACGCGGATGCCGGCGCGGGTCAGCTCCTGGTAGAGGGTGTCGAGGACGCGGACGAGCAGCGCTTCCTGCGCCTGGCTGGTCCGGTCGATGTCGCTGCTGATGGAGGCATAGGCCTCCGGCTCGAGCACCCGGAACGAGAGATCCTCCAGCTCGCGCTGGATCGTGCCGATGCCGAGGCGCTCGCTGAGCGGCGCGTAGATCTCGAGCGTCTCGCGCGCCGTCCGCTTCTGCTTCCACTCCGGCAGGTGCTCGAGCGTGCGCATGTTGTGCACGCGGTCGGCCAGCTTGATCAGGATGATGCGGATGTCGCTGGCCATCGCGAGGAACATCTTGCGGAGGTTCTCGGCCTGCCGCTCTTCGCGGCTCTTCCATTCAATGAGGCCGAGCTTCGTGACGCCGCCTACGAGGTTGGCGATCTCCGGCCCGAACGTTTGGCGCACGTCGTCGATCGAGCGCGACGTGTCCTCGGGCACGTCGTGCAGCAGCGCCGCGGCGATCGTGGCGGCGTCCAGGCGCAGCCCGGCAAGGATCGATGCGACCGCCACGCTGTGGCTGACGTAGGGCTCGCCGGAGGCGCGCGTCTGTCCGGCGTGAGCGTCCCGCGCATAGTAGTAGGCCCGCAGGATGAGGTCCTGGTCCGCGCGCGGGACCGTCTCGCGGACGCGGCGGAGCAGATCCGCGACGTCCGCCGGGAGCGGTCCTTCGCGGGTCTCGGGGCGGGCGGGGGTGCTCACAGGCTGCGCTCGAACTCGGACACCGACATACCGAGCATCCGCGCGGCTCCGGTCTCGAACGCCTCTCGGCTCCGCCGGCCTTCGCGGTGGCGCAGCGACGTCGCGAGGTCCCGGCGGCCGGCACCCGCGCACAGCTGGATCAACGATCCTTCCGGCACCGTCTCGCGCGTCGCGAGGCCGGCCTCGACGAACACGTCACACGCCGCCTCCACCGTCCTCGACTCGAGGCCCGCCACAGCCGCCCGCAGCTGCGCGGGCGCGGCCGCGTCCGGCCAGACGAACGGACGGTCGCCGCGCCAGTCGCGCAGCGCGCGGTACACCGCGGCCAGCGTCTCGCGTCCCGGCGCCTGCCCTTCCAGCGTCCGGCGGTAGCGGTCGCGATCGCAGGTCCCGGCTGCGAGGGTGATCGTCACAGGCCGGTGGCCGGTCAGGACCGCCCCGCACGCCGCGAGCGCCCAATCGAGGTCCGGGGCGAGCGCCCCGACGATGAGGTGCTGCACGTCGGGCGGCAGCGCTTCTTCGTCGAGCGCGACGGTGGACACGAGCACGTCGAGCCGCCCCTCGCGGAACGCCTGCGTGACGATCTCGCGCAGCCGGAACGGCAGGCCGCCGTGCAGGTAGCCCACGCCTCCCGCTCCCGCCTCGGAGGCCCGCCGGTCGCGGGCCATCGCCGCAAGCGCCACCGCCCCGTCGCGGGGCGCCGCGATCGCGAGGGTCTTCTCGCCGCGCGACATGGCCTGTTCGAGAAGCGGCCACAGGGTCTGCGGCCCCGCGTCCGCCCGGCGGTCGACCACCGTGAGGGGCGCACGGCCCACCTGTTCGTGCACGATCGCCGTCGCCGTGCAGACGCGCGCGACGCCCCGGCAGAGTGCGCCGCTCCCGACGCCAAAGACCGCCGCGCCGTCGAGCTCCGACAGGACCGGGCGCCAGTCCGGCTCTGCACCGCCGTCGACCACGACCGCGCCCGCACCGGACAGGAACGGCGACACGCGGCCGGCCTCGCGCAGCACCTCCGCGCTCGCCACCAGCACGTCCACCGCGCCGCGGCGCAGCAGCTCGTCGAGCCGGTCCCGCGCCGCGAGTGACAAAAGACCGTGCGCTGCTTCGACGCAGATGCCGAGCGGTCGGAGGCGGGAGATCAGCTGTCCGGCGCGGTGGACGGCGTGGCTTCGCGACGGCACGACGACCAGCGCCCCGCGTCCTCCGGCCACCGTCGCTGCCGCGGCCGCGGCGGCCGCGGTGGCCCGTCCACGGCCGGGTCGGACCATCAACGCCACCCGCCCGCCGCCGGCCAGCAGATCGAGCGCTTCGCCGAGCCCGGTCCGGAACGGCCGCCCGCCGTTCAAGTAGATCGGCAGGCGCGACAGCGCGTCGCGCGCGCCTCCGGCCCGCCAGCCCGAAGCCGCCGGCGACCGGCGCGCGTCGGGGGTTCCACCCCGAGGTTCTTCCGGCGCGCGCTCCACGAAGACGTTGACGCCCCGCGGGTGAACGCCCGCATCCGTCACCGCGCTCCTCCCGCCCGTCACGCCGGACACAGACGCGACGTAGCGGATGCCCGCGTCCATCAGCGGCGCGAGGCGGCCCGCGAGCCGCGCGTTGAGGTAGCCGACCGGCCGGCCGTCGACGGCCAGGATCTCCACGGCGTGCGGATCGTGCGGGTTCGCGGGCTCCCGGCGCAGCCGGAGCCGGTCTCCCGCGCGGAGCGTCGCGATCACGGCCTGGCGTTCGCCGAAGGTCACGCCGACGGCTTTCGTGTGGAGGGCCGCCGCGTCTTCGACACCGTCGTAGCGCGCTTCTCCGAGAAAATCCTCCGCGCGGCGGAACAGCCGATCGACCACGAGCCCGGTATCATGGAGCACCGTGTCCATGTCGACGCCCGGAACGTCGAGCGCGCGCAGCCGTAGGCGGACGCGTCCCGTGCCGCCCGCGCTCAGCCCCGCGCCCGAGTCGATCTCCGGCGTAAAGGCGAGGTCCACCGCGGCGCCGGTCAGGGTCAGGACGTCGATCCATCCGCCCATCGAGAAACCGATCGCGTCGACGAACGTCGTTCCGTCCGTGACGCCGATGCCGAGGTGCGCGCCGTCGCCGATCAGCCGGCGCGCCACCGGCCGGACGCCGCGCACCGCGAGCACCGGACTCGGATTCCCGAGCCCGAACGGCGCCAGGCGGCCGATCTCCCCGACGAGCGCGGGCGTCACGTCGGCCAGCGCGACCTCCGCGTCGATGGCCATCGGCTCTTCAGCGCGGCCGGCCAGCGTCTCCGCCGCGTGGCGCGCGAAGCACTCCCGAAAGGCGGGGATCGCCGCCGCGTCGATCGACAGCCCCGCGGCCATCGCGTGACCCCCGAAGGCCGCGAGCCGGCTCCCACACTCCGCGAGGGCACGCATGAGATCGAAGCCGCGGACGCTGCGGGCCGACCCCCGTCCGCCCGCGCCGGCCAGCGCGATCGCGACCGCGGGCCGCCGGTACGCCTCAACGAGGCGGCCCGCCACGAGCCCGACGACACCAGGATGCCAGCCTTCACCGGCCACGACGATCGCCGCGGGCACGCCGGCCGCCGACCGCGCGGCTCCCTCCACCTGTCCCACGGCGTCGGTCAACACCCGGTCGAGAATCATCTGCCGCTCGCGGTTCGCCTCGTCGAGCGTCCGGGCCAGCACGCGGGCCTCGTCCGGGTCGTCCGTCAGCAGCAGGTCGAGCGCCGGCCGAGGGTCACCGAGGCGCCCCGGCGCGTTCAGGCGCGGCGCGATCTGCCATCCGATGTGCCACGTGTCGACCGGACCGGAGATCGCGGCTTCTTCCAGAAGGGCACGCAGGCCGAGCGGCGGCGCGGTTCGCATCTGCCGCAGGCCCGCCGCAACGAGTCGGCGGTTGTCCCCCGTCAGCGGCACGACGTCGGCGACAGTCCCGAGCGCCGCCAGGGCGGCGAGGTCGGCCGGGAGCGCCGGCGCGCAGCCGAGTGCGCGGCGCAGCGCCCACGCAAAGAAGAACGCCAATCCGGCCGCGCACGGCGCGGCGTCGTCCTCCCCGCGGTCCCCGGGCTCCACGACCGCGGCCTCCGGCCGCGCTTCCGCGGGTTCGTGGTGGTCGAGAACGACGACCTCCAGTCCGAGGGCGCGCGCCCGCGCCACGGCGTCGACCGCGGTGATCCCGCAGTCCGCGGCGATGAGCAGTCCCGCCCCGTCCGCGGCGAACGTCTCGATCGCGGGGATCCCGAGGCCGTAGCCGTCGCGGAGCCGATGCGGAAGCCGGGTGCGGGAAAACACGCCGAGCCCGCGGAGGGTCCGGACGAGAATCGCCGTCGCCGTGATGCCGTCGACATCGTAGTCGCCGTGGATCGCGATCGAGCGTCCCGCGCGTATCGCGCCCGCGACGAGGGTGACGGCGCCGTCCATCCCGGGAATCCTCGAGGGGTCCCCGAGGTCCGCAAGCGCCGGCGCGAGGAAGGCTTTCGCCGCCCCGAGCGTGGTGAGCCCGCGGCGCCGCAGGAGCCCGGCGACCAGCGGGTGAACGCCGAGGGCGCCCGCGAACTCGGCCGCGTCCGCGTCCGCGGGCGCGACGCTCCAAGCCGGGCGGTCAAGAACGGCCATTATTCAAACTATTATAGCGCGTTCGGGAAAATCGTCGGCGCTCAGGACAGCGCGAGTGCGAGGGGAAACGCACGGTTCCAAGCCGTTAACTTCGGTTCGTCGAGGGCGCCCACGCGCCCGATCAGGCTGCCGCCGCCGGGCGGTCGCGTCGGCGCTCCCCTACCAGATCCGGCGCGTCTGCCCGATGTCGCCTTGCGGCTGAGGCGCCGCCGGGGTCCCGGGCGGCTGAACGTTCGGCGCCGCCGGCGCAGCGGCGGCCTCGTGGGCGGCGAGGCGGCGCTCGAGGTCGCGGAGCCGTCCGCGCAGATGGGCGTGTCTCGCCAGCGAGGGCACGAACGTGAGCAGCGCGCCGAGGACGCCCGCGCCGACGATCGCGAGCGCCAGCGACCCCGTGTAGATGGGCCACTGCCAGAACATCACCTGAACGTTCTCGGTGTTGCTCACGGCGAAGATAGTCGCCGCGAGGAAGACGACGATGAGGAGGACGAGTCCGCCGCGCATGCGCTACCGGCGGCGGCGGCGCCGGCGCCGCGCCGCCGCCACCCGCACGGGAGCGGACGCGACGGCCGGTGCTTCCTCCGGAGCGCCCGCGCCGTCCGCGGCCGCCCGAATCGGACCCGGGGTCTCGACCTGACGGCCGCGGCCGGACTGCGCCCGCGCGCGTCGCTCGCTCCAGTTGTGCCAGTCGACCAAAATGCAGCTCGCGTTGAAGATCGACGAGTAACCGCCGGTGACGATCGAAACCACGAGGCCGAACGCTACGTCCCGGATCGTCTCGCCGCCGAAGACGTAGACCGCGCCGATGGCGAGCACCGCGGTCATCGCGGTGTTGATCGACCGCACCAGCGCTTCCAGGACGCTGCGGTTGACGAGGTGCGCGAACGGTTCGCGGGTCCGCATGCCGAGGTTCTCGCGGATCCGGTCGAAGATGACGATCGTGTCGTTGATCGAGTAGCCGGCGACCGTCAGCAACACAGCGAGGAACGAGGAGTTCACCTCGCGCTGGGTGAGCGCGAACGCCCCGATTACGACCAACAGGTCGTGGAGCAGCGCGATGTCCGCGGCGATCGCGAACCGGACCGACCGGAACCGGATCGAGATGAAAATGACCTGAAGGACGAGCCCGATGATGACGCCGAGGATCGCGACGTTCCGGAGCTCGGCCCCGATCTCGGGACCCACGGTGTCCTCGCGCAGCATCTGCGTCGACGGCCACCGCGACTTGGCCGCATCGATGATGTTGTTCATCTGCGTCTGCAACAGCGGCCGGGTGCGGATGAACACCTCGTTGTCGCCGGACTTCTGGATGACCGCGTCCCCGAGGCCGAAGCGGTCCATGACCGCGCGCACGTCGCCGACCGCGAACGGCTGGTCGATCCGCAATTCCAGCGAGTTGCCGCCGGTGAAGTCGACGCCCCAGTTGAGGGCATGCCCGTCGCGGACGTGGTGCACGTAGAGCGCGATCAGTCCCGGGATGATGACCGCGAGCGAGAGCGCGTACCACCACCGCCGCCGGCCGATGATGTCGAAGGCGCGCACCGGCCTACCCCCCCGCTCCGCCGGCGCCGCCCGCCGCCGCGGCGGTCTCCCGCGGCCGGCCGGTCCACGCCAGCGCCTGCACGTGGCGGGCGAGCCCGGTCTCAAGCACCAGGTCGACGAACACCCGCGTCACGACGATCGCGGTGAAGATGCTGGTCAGGATACCGAGGATCAGCGTCACGGCGAAGCCGCGCACCGGTCCGGTGCCCAGCCACAGCAGCACGGCCGCGCCGATCAGCGTCGTGGTGTTGGAGTCGAAGATCGTGACGACCGCGCGGCTCCACCCGGTCGCCACCGACGCGCGCAGCGTCTTGTGCCCGCGCAGCTCTTCCTTGACCTTTTCGAAGATGATCACGTTCGCGTCGACGGCGACGCCGAGAGACAGGATGAAACCGGCGATGCCCGGCAGCGTGATCGTCGCGCCGAGCGCCGTGAGTAGGGCGAACAGGATCAGCGTGTAGACGCCGAGCGCCAGATCGGCCAGCAGACCGGAGAGGCGGTAGTAGAGCGCCATGAACAACGCGACCATCACGACCGCGACGTACCCGGCGTGCAGGCTGCGGTCGATCGAGTCTCGGCCGAGCAGCGGTCCGACGGTGCGGTTCTCGACGACGTGCACCGGCAGCGGCAGCGCGCCGCCGCGCAGCAGGACGGCCAGTTCCCGCGCGGATTCCAAGGTGAAGCCGCCCTCGATCACGCCCTTGCCGCCCGGGATCGGCGAATTGATGACCGGGGAGCTGATGACGGAGTTGTCGAGGACGATCGTGAGGTACTTGCCGACGTTCCTCGTCGTGTAGTCCTCGAACTTCTTGGCGGCCGAGCCCTTGAAGGTAAACCCGACCTGCGGCCGCCCGAACTGGTCGAACTGCACCTGCGCGTCGGTGAACTCGGCGCCGGTCAGGATGACTGTTTTCGTCAGATGCTGCGTCGTCGTCTTGTCCGGCAGCAACCACGCGCCGTTGCCCTGGTACGTGGTTCCCTGCGGCAGCGACGTCGTGCCGGTGTCGACGAACTCGAGCAGCGCCGTCTTGCCGATGATGTCGATCGCCCTTTGCGGGTTCTGGATGCCGGGAAGCTCCACGAGAATGCGGTTCGGGCCCTGCCGGGTGATCGCCGGTTCGGCGAGGCCGAGCTGGTCGACGCGGTTGCGGATGATCCGCAGAACGCCGTCCATCGCGTCGTTCGTGACCTGGACCTGCGCGGTCGGCTCGGCCTGCAGCACGATGTGGCTGCCGCCCTGCAGGTCGAGGCCCAGGTTGAGATGCGGCCGCGGCGTCTGCAGCATCGGCGTCGCGCCGACCAGGCGAATGGGTTGAAACGCGGCCAGGAAAGCGGCCAGGGCGATCAACACGACGCCGAGCAGCCTGACCGGATTGCTGAGCTTCACCCTGTAAGACTCCTCGGACGCGGCGGCCGTGCCGGACGACCTCCGCACGGCGGCGACGAGATCACAGCCCCCCGCAAACAAAAAAAGCCTTGCGGACGCGGTTCATTATATCGGCGGCGCGCGCGGGGTGTCAAACTCGGAGCCCCCGCGTGACCGCGCTACCACAGATCCGCCGACCTGATCGTCGCCGCGCGAAACGGGTCGCGGCGCGCGTTGCGCCGGCCCTCGGAGATGCCGCCCTCCCCCCCGGGCGCCGGACGGTAGTGCGACTCGAAGAACGCCAGCGCCGGCTCCGACAGGAGGTGGTACGCGGCCGAGAAGATGCCCCGCGCTTCGACGCCGTTCCACCGCTCCGGCAGCACCTCGCCCGGCAGCCCGGGATCGATGAACAGAAACTTCCGAAACTCGTGCACGAGGCGCGTCTTCTGCACGAACGCCTCCGCGCCTGGGAGGTCGGGCGCGCCCGCCGTCCGCGCGGCGCCGGCACGCCAGCCGGCGAGGCGCGGACGCCACTCTTCGACGAACGCCGCGTACGCGCGGTCGATCGCCGGCAGGTCCCAATGCCGGGCTGCGAACGCGGCCGCGCCGTCTCCTCCCGGGATCGGGCGGCTCGACACGTCGCTCCCGGTGGGAACTCGGCGGCGAGATGCACAGCCGCCGCCGGCGAGCCTGGCCGTGAACATCTCGCCGGCCGACGGCAGCCCGTAGCGCTCGGCGAGCGCCGGCAGCCGGTCGAAGAGGTCGTTGGGGGTCACGTAGACGCCGCGCGCCATCTGCGCGAACCCCATCCAGCCGAGCTCGCGGCGCAGCTCGGCGCGGTCGTCGCGGCTTCCGGCCGACGGCAGCACGATGACCCGCCAGAGGCCGTCCCAGCGCTCGGGATGGAGCTTGAAGATCCGCCGCGCGGCCTCCTCGACGCGTGCCTCACCCCGCGGCGTCAGCGCGTAGTAGCTGGCGCGACCGGCCCGGACCGAGGCCAGCCAGCCCTGCCGGGTCGTGCGCGACACCGCGGCCCGCACCGCGGATGCGGTAAACCCGAGTTCGGCCATCAACGCGATCAGGCTGCCGATCCAGATCGTCCCGCCGTAGTGGCGCACGTAGTCGCCGAAGAGCGTGAACAACATCGACCGAGCGTGGACCCCGGTGCCTCCCGACGGCCTGGGACCGAGCGGCGAGGCCGAGTCGCCGGACGGCACCGCTACGCGAGTCCCTCCACGATCGTCGCGATGCCCTGGCCGACGCCGATGCACATCGTGGCGAGTCCCCACCGCGACTTCCGGCGGCCCATCTCGCGGATCAACGTGACCAGGATCCGCGCCCCGCTCGCGCCGATCGGATGGCCGAGCGCGATCGCCCCGCCGTTCACGTTGAGGCGCGCCCGGTCGAGGCCGAGGTCCCGCACGCAGGCCAGCGCCTGCGCGGCGAAGGCTTCGTTCAGCTCGACCAGGTCGATCTCGTCGAGCGTCCGCCCGGCGCGACCGAGCGCCTTCTGCGTGGCCGGCACGGGGCCGATGCCCATGTACGACGGATCGACGCCGGCGGCGGCCATCGCCGCGATCCGGGCGAGCGGCCGCCGGCCGCGGCGCTCGGCCCACTCCGCGGACGCGACGAGAAGACAGGCCGTCCCATCGTTGATGCCGGAGGAGTTGCCGGCGGTCACCGTGCCGCCGGGCCGGAACGCCGGGCGCAGCGCGGACAGGCCCTCGAAGGTCGTGTCCGGACGCGGATGCTCGTCGGCATCAACGGTGAGCGGGTCGCCCCGGGGGCGCGCGACCACGACCGGGACGATCTCGTCGGCGAACCGGCCGTCCCGCTGCGCCGCCGCGGCCCGGTGCTGGCTCTCGACGGCGAACTCGTCCTGCTCTTCCCGCGAGATGCCGTACCGCTCCGCGACGTTTTCCGCAGTCTCGCCCATACTGTAGAGCGGGAACCGCGCTTCCAACTTTGGGTTCGGAAACCGCCAGCCGATCGTCGTGTCCTGCAACACCTGCGTGCCGCGTGGAAACGCGTGGGCCGGTTTGCCCATGACGAACGGGGCGCGCGTCATGCTCTCGACCCCGCCGGCGAGATACACGTCGCCGTCGCCGCAGGCGATCGCGCGCGTCGCCGCGTGCACCGCCTGCATCCCGGACCCGCAGAGCCGATTCACGGTCTGGCCCGGGACCGTGTCCGGCAGCCCGGCCAGCAGCACGGCCATCCGGGCGACGTTCCGGTTGTCCTCGCCCGCCTGGTTGGTACAGCCGATCACGACGTCCTCGATCTCCGCGGGATCGAGATCGTTGCGCCGGACGACCGCTTCGATCATCCGCGCCGCGAGGTCGTCCGGGCGGATGTCGCGCAGTGCCCCGCCGTACCGTCCGATCGGGCTGCGCACCCCGTCGAGAATCACCACGTCACGCATGACCGTGTCCCTCCGCCTTCAACCCGCCGCGCGACGGCGCGGCGGCGTTCGTGCTACCGTCCCGCGTACGACGGCGGGCGCTTTGCCAGAAACGCCGCCACGCCTTCGCGGTGGTCGTCGGACCGGCCGGCGATCTCCTGCAGATGCGCCTCATAGTCCAGCGCGCCGCGGAGGTCGAGCGCGAGCGCGCGGTCCACGGCGCGCTTGATGAGCCCGTAGGCCCGCGTCGGTCCGTCGGCGAGGCGCGCGGCCCACTCGAGCGTGCGCGGCATCAGGTCGTCCTGGGACACGACGCGGTTGACGAGCCCCAGGCGCTCCGCCGCCGCGGCGTCCACGGGTTCGGCGAAGAACATCATCTCGAGCGCGCGCCCGACGCCGACGAACCGCGGCAGCAGCCAGGTGCCGCCGGAGTCGGGGATCAGGCCGACGCGCGTGAACACCTCGATGAAGCTGGCGCGGTCCGACGCCACGCGCAGATCGGCTGCCAGCGCGAGGTTGCAGCCCGCGCCGGCGGCCACGCCGTTCACCGCGGCGATCACCGGCTTCTCCATGGTGCGCAGCCGCAGGACGATCCGGTTGTAGCGGCTCCGCAGCAGCGCCCCGAGCGAGGTCTCCCCGGGCGTGTGGCCGCGCAGGTCGGCGCCGGAGCAGAACGCCCGGCCGGCGCCCGTCAGCACCACGCAGCGCACCGCGGCCGCTCCCTCCGCTTTGGTCAAGGCGTCGAGGAGCTCTTCGCCTAGCCTGGCATCGAACGCGTTGAGGACGTCCGGCCGGTTGAGCGTGACGACGCGCACGCCCCCGCGGTCCTCGATGAGCACCGTCTCATACACTACGGGATCCCTCCCTCGGCCGTCCTACGAGCCGAGCACGGCGCGGGCGCCCTGAAACACCGCGTCCAGCATGGGCTCGGTCAGCTTGCCGGTGTTCGTGTTCTGACGGCTCGGATGGTATGACGCGATCAGCACGGGACCGTGCGGCCGCAGATCGTGGACCACGCCGTGGCCGAACCGCAGCGATCGCGTGGGGACGCCGCGCGCCGCGAGCAGCCGCCGGCACACGTCGAATCCGATGCGCCCCAGCGCGACGACAACGCTCACGCGCCGCAACAGCGTGAGCTCACGCTCCAGGAACGGCAGGCAGCGGGTGATCTCCCGCGGCGTCGGCTTGTTGTCCGGGGGCGCGCAGTGGAGCGGCGAGGTCACGTAGGCGTCGATGAGCCGGAGGCCGTCGTCGCGATGGACCGCGGCCGGCTGGTTCGCGAAGCCGGCGCGGTGCATCGCCCGGTAGAGCCACTCGCCGGAGCGGTCGCCGGTGAACATTCGTCCGGTGCGGTTCGCGCCGTGCGCCGCCGGAGCGAGACCGACGATCAGCAGGCGGGCATCCGGGTCGCCGAATCCGGGCACCGGCCGGCCCCAATAGGTCCAGCCGGCAAACTCGCGTTTGCGCGTGCGGGCGATCTCGGCGCAGTGGCGTCGCAGGCGCGGACAGCGCGTGCAGGCGACGATCTCCTGCGCCACCCGCCGCAGCGAATCCCGACGCGCCG
This sequence comes from bacterium, assembly GCA_035691305.1. Taxonomy (NCBI): domain Bacteria; species bacterium. The sequence goes on along the minus strand of DASSJF010000053.1, from coordinate 1,163 downwards.
CGGCCGCCGCGCTCACCGGCCGTGAAACTCCGGCCGGCGCTTGTCGAGGAAGGCCTGGATCCCCTCGCGCTTGTCCTCGGTGCTGAACAGCGTCTGGAAGCAGCGCCGCTCGAACACCAACCCCGCCTCGAGCGAAGTTTCGTATGCCTGCAGCACCGCTTCCTTGGCGAGCCGGACCGCAACCGGCGCCTGCCGGGCGATCTCGGCGGCGAGGCGCTTCGCCTCGTCCAGGCACACCTCCGCCGGAACGACCCGCGAGACGAGGCCCGCGGCGAGCGCCTCCGCGGCGGTGAGCGCGCGTCCGGTGAGCACCATCTCCATGGCGCGGGACTTGCCGATCGCGCGGGTCAACCGCTGCGTGCCTCCGGCGCCCGGCATGAGGCCGAGCCGGATTTCCGGCTGCCCGAACTGGGCGGTCTCCGAGGCGACGATGATATCGCATAGCATCGCGAGCTCGCAGCCGCCCCCGAGGGCGTACCCCGTCACCGCCGCGACGATCGGCTTCGCGACGCGGCGGATGCGCATCCACTGCTCGAACCGGTACGCCTTGATCACGTCGGCGGTCGTCGCGTCGAGCATTTCCCGCACGTCGGCGCCTGCCGCGAACACGCGCGGGCCGCCCCACAGCACGATGCAGCGAACCGCCGCGTCGCGGTCGCATTGCTCCAGCGCCGCGGCGAGTTGTTCCATCAGCGCCTGGCTCAGCGCGTTGAGGACGTGCGGCCGGTTGAGCGTGACGAGGGCGATGCCGTCCTCGACGGTGAGAAGAACGTGGTCTTCGGTCATGGGACTACTGCGGGACGAGCGTCGGCACGAGCCCGCTCTGCCTGAGATAGGCGGCGAGACGCTCCGCGGTCGCGCGGTCGAGGTACCCGCCGACCCAGACCCGGTAGGGCGGGCCGTCGGTCACCGTGACCGCGAAGCCGCGCGCCCTCAGGCTCAGCGCGAGAGCGTCGGCGTTCTGCCTTTCCGGAAACTCCGCGACCTGCACGTGGAGCCGACCCGAGATGACCGGGCCCGCGTCAGGGGCGCGCGGCGGTGCGGTCGGCGCCGGGGGGGTTGATCGAGGTGTTGGCGGGGGCGAGGTGTTCGGCTGCGCGACCGCCGGTTCGACCGGTCCCCCGGCGGCGGACGCCCCCGCGGCCGCGCCGCCCGCCGGCGGC